>JASHTP010000200.1 GCA_030040495.1 Alphaproteobacteria bacterium | reverse complement strand
CAGCAGGCGCGCCAGCGCCTCGGCCGCGCCGCTCATGCCCGCGCCGCGCGGAAGAGCCGGTCGCCGAGGCCGGCCGGGCCAAGGATCCGCAAGAAATGCCTGCCGGACCGCACGCTCATGACGCTTCCTTCGCCTGCGAGAGGCGCGACTTTGCCCGGCGCGGCCGCGCGGCGCAAGGCCGCGCCCCTTGCCGGGGTGCCGCGCCCGCCCGCTCGATCAGCGGCGGTTGCCGCTGAGATAGTCCATCGCCGCGGCGACGCCGCCCTTGCGGTGCGGCACGCCGGCCAGCGCCAGCGCCATCTCGACGCCGGCGAGCGTGCCCATCAGCATGAGCTCGTTGAACCAGCCGAGATGGCCGATGCGGAACACCTTGCCCGCGACCTTGCCGAGGCCGGTGCCGAGCGACAGGTCGAAGCGCTCCAGCGCCGCCTTGCGCACCGCGTCGGCGTCGTGCCCCGCCGGCACCAGCACCGCGGTGAGCGCGCTCGAATATTCCGCGGGGTCGAGGCACAGGATCTCGAGATCCCAGCCCTTGACCGCGCGCCGCGTCGCTTCGGCGAGCCGCTCGTGCCGGGCGAAGACATTGTCGAGCCCTTCCTCCTCGAGCATGGCGATCGCCGCGTCGAGGCCGAAGAGCAGGTTGGTGGCCGGGGTGAAGGGGAAGTAGCCGGTGTCGGCGGCGGCGAGCATCGGCTGCCACTCCCAATAGGCGCGCGGCAGCTTCGCCGCCTTGTTGGCGGCGAGCGCCTTCGCCGAGACCGCGTTGAAGGAGAGGCCCGGCGGCAGCATCAGGCCCTTTTGCGAGCCGCCGACGGCGACGTCGACGCCCCATTCGTCGTGGCGATAGTCGAGCGAGGCGAGCGAGGAGATGGTGTCGACGAGGAACAGCGCCGGATGCCGGGCGCGGTCGATCGCCGACCTGAGCTCGGCGATGCGGCTCGCCACGCCGGTCGAGGTCTCGTTGTGGACCGCCATCACTGCCTTGATGCGATGCGACGCGTCGGCGGCGAGCCGTCGCTCGAGCTCGCCGGGCGGCACGCCGTGGCGCCAGTCGCCGGGCACGAACTCGATGTCGAGGCCGAGCCGCAGCCCCAGCGCGCGCCACAGCGTGGCGAAATGGCCGGTCTCGAAGGCCAGCACCGTGTCGCCGGGCGAAAGCGTGTTGACCAGCGCCGCCTCCCAGGCGCCGGTGCCCGAGGCGGGAAAGATCGCCACCCCCCCTTTGGTGCCGAAGACGCGCTTCAGCCCGGCGATCACCCGCTTCGCCAGCTCGGCGAATTCCGGGCCGCGATGGTCGATGGTCGGCTGATCGATCGCGCGCAGCACCCGGTCCGGGACGTTGGTGGGACCCGGGATCTGCAGGAAATGGCGGCCGGTATGCCTGACCATGGCGACCCTCCCGATGGCGAGGCGCGTGTCATAGCGCGCGGCGGGCGACCGAGGAAGTGGACGGACGCGCCGGCGGTATTGCAGCCGCCCCGCCGATCGCCTCTAATCGCGCCATGGCTGAAGCGAGCGCGAAGCGGCCGGTCGAGCCGGGCGATCCGGGCCTGGCGGCGCGGCTCCGGCGCAATCTCCGCGGCGAGGTGCTGTTCGACGCGGCGAGCCGCGGCCGCTACAGCACCGACGCCTCGATCTATCAGATCGAGCCCTTGGGCGTGGTGGTGCCGCGCGACCGCGACGACGTCGCCGCGGCGCTGGCGATCGCGCGCGAGGAAGGCGTGCCGGTGCTGCCGCGCGGCGGCGGCACCTCGCAATGCGGCCAGACGGTGGGCCGCGCCCTGGTGCTCGATTGCAGCAAGCACATGGCGGCCCTCGTCGCCGTCGACGCCGAGCGCCGCCGCGCCCTGGTGCAACCCGGCCTGGTGCTCGACCGCCTCAACAAGGCGTTGAAGCCCCAGGGGCTCTTCTTCCCCGTCGACGTCTCGACCGGCGATCGCGCCACCATCGGCGGCATGACGGCCAACAACAGCTGCGGCGCGCGCTCGCTGCGCTATGGCAACATGGTGCACAATGTCCGCGCCATCGACGCGATCCTCGCCGACGGCGCCGCGGCGCGCTTCGGCGAGGTCTCCGGCAATTTCGACGAGGATGCGATGCCGGAGCGCTATCGCGACCTGGTGCGCCGCATGCGCGCGCTCCATCGCCGCGAATCCCAGGAGATCGAGCGGCGCTTCCCCAAGCTGCTGCGCCGCGTCGGCGGCTACAACATCGACATGATCTCGGATTCCGGCCACAACATGGCGCATCTGCTGGTGGGCTCGGAGGGGACGCTCGCCTTCTTCGCCGCGGTCGAGCTCGAGCTGCAGCCGATCCCGCCGCACCGCGTGCTCGGCGTCTGCCATTTTCCGAGCTTCTATCGGGCGATGGCGGCGACCAAGGCGATCGTCGCGCTCGGGCCCACCGCGGTCGAGCTGGTCGACCGCACCATGATCGAGCTGTCGCGCGACATCGCCATGTTCCGCGCCACCGTCGACCGCTTCGTCCAGGGCGAGCCCGCGGCGCTGCTGCTGGTCGAGTTCGCCGGTGAGGATCGCGACGACAATCTGCGCCGGCTCGAATCGCTGGTCGAGCTGATGGGCGATCTGGGGCTGCCCGGCGCCGTGGTCGAGGCGACCGATCCCGCCTTCCAGAGCGCCGTCTGGGAGGTGAGGAAGCAGGGCCTCAACATCATGATGTCGATGAAGGGCGAGGGGAAGCCGGTCTCCTTCATCGAGGATTGCGCCGTGTCGCTCGACGACCTCGCCGACTACACGGCGCGGCTCACTGAGGTCTTCGAGAAGCACGGCACCTACGGCACCTGGTACGCCCACGCCTCGGTGGGCTGCCTCCATGTCCGGCCGGTGCTCAATCTGAAGCAGGAGATCGAGGTCAAGAAGCTGCGCGCCATCGCCGAGGAGGCCTTCGCCCTGGTGCGCGAATACAAGGGCTCCCATTCCGGCGAGCATGGCGACGGGCTGGTGCGCTCGGAGTTCCACGAGGCGATGTTCGGACCGGCCATCACGCGCGCCTTCGCGGAAGTGAAGGAGAGCTTCGACCCGGCGGGGCTGATGAATCCCGGCAAGATCGTCGGCCCGGCGAAGATGGACGACCGCTCGCTCTTCCGCTTCAAGCCGGGCTACGCGGCCGAGGCGATCGACACCGCCTTCGACTGGTCGGAGTGGGGCGGCTTCGCCGGCGCGGTCGAGATGTGCAACAACAATGGCGC
>JASHTP010000199.1 GCA_030040495.1 Alphaproteobacteria bacterium | reverse complement strand
GGGTTCGCCGGCAAAGCCGGCGAACGAGTCACCCGCGAAGCGATTGAACGGAGTCGGTCGTCGAAGGACGCGCCCTGCCGACGCAGCGTCAGGTCACGGGCTCGACCTTGGCGGCGCAGAATTTGAACTCCGGGATCTTGCCGAAGGGGTCGAGCTGGGGGTTGGTGAGGATGTTGGCGGCGGCCTCGGCGTAGCAGAACGGGATGAAGATCATGCCCGGCGGGATGGCGCCGTCGGCGCGCGCCTTGAGCTCGATGGCGCCGCGCCTTGTCATGACGCGGATCATCGCGCCGGGCTTCACCCCCATGCGGCGCAGATCGCCCGGCGCCAGGCTCGCCACCGCCTCGGGCTCGAGATCGTCGAGCACGCTGGCGCGGCGCGTCATCGCTCCGGTGTGCCAATGCTCGAGCTGGCGGCCGGTGGTGAGCACCATCGGATAGGTCTCGTCGGGCTCCTCGGCCGGCGGCACCAGCTCGACCGGCACCAGCTTGCCGCGCCGCGACTTGGTCGGGAAGCCGTCGCCGAAGACGATGTCGTTGCCGGGCTTGTCCTCGGCGTCGCAGGGATACGTCACCGAGCTCTCGCGCTCGAGCCGCTCCCAGGTGATGTTGTCGAGCGACGGCATGGCGCGCTTCATCTCGGCGAAGACGTCGCGCGGGTGGGCGTAGGTCCAGCCGAGCCCGAGGCGCTTGGCGATCTCGACGATGAGGAAGAGATCCTCGCGCGCCTCGCCGGGCAGCGGCAGCGCCTTCCGCCCCATCTGCACCTGGCGGTTGGTGTTGGAGACGGTGCCGACCTTCTCCGGCCAGGCCGAGGCCGGCAGCACCACGTCGGCGTAGCGCGCGGTCTCGGTGAGGAAGATGTCCTGCACCACGAGATGCTCGAGCTTGGCGAGCGCCTCGCGCGCATGCTCGACGTCGGGGTCGGACATGGCGGGGTTCTCGCCCATGATGTACATGCCGCGGATCACCCCGGCATGGATCGCGTCCATGATCTCGACCACGGTGAGGCCGCGCTTGGGATCGAGCTTGGCGCCCCAGAGCTTCTCGAAGAAGCCCTGCACCTCGGGATCCTCGACCGACTGGTAGTCGGGATAGACCATGGGGATGAGGCCGGCGTCGGAGGCGCCCTGCACGTTGTTCTGGCCGCGCAGCGGGTGGAGCCCGGTGCCGGGGCGCCCGACCTGGCCGGTCACCAGCGCCAGCGCGATGAGCCGGCGCGAATTGTCGGTGCCGTGGACGTGCTGCGAGATGCCCATGCCCCAGAAGATGATGGCGGATTCGGCGCGGGCGTATTTGCGCGCGACGAGGCGGATGGTGTCGGCGTCGATGCCGCAGATCGCCGCCATTTTCTCCGGCGGGAACGCCTTGACGTTCTCGGCGAGCTTCTCGAAATCCTCGGTGTGCGCCTGCACATACTGCCTGTCGTGCAGCCCCTCCGCGATGATCACGTTGAGCATGGCCGAGAGCAGCGCCACGTCGCGGCCGGGCTTGAACTGCAGCATGTGGGTCGCGTGCCGCTTCAAGGCCTGGCCGCGCGGGTCCATGACGATGAGCGTCGCGCCGCGCTTCACCGCGTTCTTGAAGAAGGTGGCGGCGACGGGATGGTTCTCGGTCGGGTTGGCGCCGATGACGATGATGACGTCGGCGTCCTTGGCGGCCATGAAGGGTGCCGTAACGGCACCGGAGCCGATGCCCTCCATCAGCGCCGCCACCGAGGAGGCGTGGCAGAGCCGGGTGCAATGGTCGACATTGTTGGTGCCGAAGCCGGTGCGCACCAGCTTCTGGAAGAGATAGGCCTCCTCGTTCGAGCCCTTGGCCGAGCCGAAGCCGGCGAGCCCCTTGCCGCCATGCTGGTCGCGGATGCGCTTCAGCCCCTGGGCGGCGCGGTCGAGCGCCTCCTCCCAGCTCGCCGGGCGGAAATGCGTCCAGGGATTGGCGGGATCGATCTCGTCATGCGCGTTCTTCGCCACGCCTTCCTTGCGGATCAGCGGCCGGGTCAGGCGGTGCGGATGATGGACATAGTCGAAGCCGAAGCGGCCCTTGACGCAGAGCCGGTTCTGGTTCGACGGGCCGTCGCGGCCGACGACGTCGACGATGCGGTCGTCCTTGATCTCGTAGGTGAGCTGGCAGCCGACGCCGCAATAGGGGCAGACGCTGTCGACCGTGCGGTCGGGCGCGTTGGCGAAGCGGTTCTGCGCATCGACCTGGGTCGCCGGCATCAGCGCGCCGGTGGGACAGGCCTGGACGCATTCGCCGCAGGCGACGCAGGTGCTCTGCCCCATGGGATCGGCGAAGTCGAAGACGATCCTCTCGCCATGGCCGCGCCCGGCCATGCCGATGACGTCGTTCACCTGCACCTCGCGGCAGGCGCGGACGCACAGCGTGCATTGGATGCAGGCGTCGAGATTGACCGCCATGGCGGGATGGCTGCGGTCGGGCGAGGGCTGAGCGCGCGCGGGAAAGCGGCTTTCCGCGACGCCGACCGCGTCGGCCCAGCGCCAGAAGCGCGAGTCGGGATCGTGCGCCGCGGCGCGCTCGGGCTGGTCGCCGACCAGCAGCTCGAACACCAGCCGGCGCGACTCCTTGGCGCGCTCGGAGGCGGTCTTCACCTTCATCCCCGGCGCGGGCTTGCGGATGCAGGAGGCGGCGAGCACGCGCTCGCCCTCGATCTCGACCATGCAGGCGCGGCAATTGCCGTCGGGCCGGTAGCCGGGCGCCGGGCTGTAGCAGAGATGCGGGATCTCGGTGCCCCGGCGGCTCGCCACCTGCCAGAGGGTCTCGCCGGGCGCCGCCTCGACCTCTTGGCCGTCGAGGAAGAATTTGATGGTGTCGGTCATGGCCGGGCCTCTGCAAAGGACTCACAAGCGCGCTGCAAAACCAACCTGCGTCCTTCGACAGGCTCAGGATGAGGTGATTTTCTCAATGGCATCTGACAGGAGCCACCCTCGATCTTCCTCATCCTGAGCCTGTCGAAGGACGCGCCGTTGTTCATGCAGCTCTCACGGAACATCGTCGGGGAAATGCTTCAGGATGGTCTTCACCGGGTTCATCGCCGCCTGGCCGAGGCCGCAGATCGAGGCGTCGCTCATCACCTTGGCCAGTTCCTCGAGGAGCGGCTTGTCCCAGCGCCGCTCGGACATCAGCTTCACCGCCTTCTCGGTGCCGACGCGGCAGGGCGTGCACTGGCCGCAGCTCTCGTCCTCGAAGAAGCGCAGCAGGTTGAGCGCCACCGCCTTCATATCGTCCCGGTCGGAGAGCACGACGACCGCGGCCGAGCCGACGAAGGAGCCGTATTGCTCGAGCGTGCCGAAATCGAGCGGCAGGTCGCCCATCGAGGCCGGCAACACGCCGCCCGAGGCGCCGCCCGGCAGATAGCCCTTGAAGCGGTGGCCGTCGGCCATGCCGCCGCAGAACTCGTCGATGAGCTCGCGCACGGTGATGCCGGCGGGCGCGAGCTTGACGCCGGGATTGCGCACGCGGCCGGAAACCGAGAAGCTGCGCGGCCCCTTGCGGCCGCGCCTGCCCTGGCCCGCGAACCAGTCGGCGCCGTTCTCGACGATGTCGCGCACCCAATAGAGCGTCTCGACATTGTTGATGAGGGTCGGCCGGCCGAAGAGGCCGACCTGGGAGGGATAGGGCGGCTTGTGGCGCGGCAGGCCGCGCTTGCCCTCGATGCTCTCCAGCATCGCCGATTCCTCGCCGCAGATATAGGCGCCGGCGCCGCGGCGCAGATGGATCCGCGCGTGGCGCGCGAGCCCCGCCGCCTCGAGCCTGGCGATCTCGTCCTGCAGCAGCGCGCGGCATTGCGGGTACTCGTCGCGCAGATAGAGGTAGACCTCCTCCGCCTCGACCGCCCAGGCGCCGATCAGCATGCCTTCGAGGAAGCGGTGCGGATCGGTCTCGAGATAGACGCGGTCCTTGAAGGTGCCGGGCTCGCCCTCGTCGCCATTGACCGCCATCAGCCGCGGCTTGGCCTCGGCGCGCACGAAGCGCCATTTGCGCCCGGTGGGAAATCCCGCGCCGCCCAGCCCTTTCAGCTGCGACGCCTCGAGCCGCTTCAGCACCTCCTCGAGCGGGAGCTTGCCGGCGAGGCAGGATTCGAGAAGCTTGTAGCCGCCCTCGCGGCGATACTCGTCGAAGCCGCGATAGGCGGGGGGATGCGGATGCGTCTCGCC
Source organism: Alphaproteobacteria bacterium (assembly GCA_030040495.1). GTDB lineage: Bacteria > Pseudomonadota > Alphaproteobacteria > ATCC43930 > CGMCC-115725 > DAHUYF01. Next base: position 8,033 of record JASHTP010000199.1, on the reverse strand, counting down.
GTTCTCGACCGCGGCCGCGACGCTGTCGAGGGTGGCGTGCTCGTGCAGCGCATGGCCGATCGCCGTCACCGGCGCGTTGTGGCAGCCGCCCATGCAGGGCGCGCGCACGACGCGGACGCCGGCGCCGAGCTTCGCCGGGAGATCCGCCAGCAGCTTCGCCGACCCCATGAGCTCGCAGGTGAGGCTGTCGCAGACCCGCACCGTGACCGGCGGCGGCGGCGTTTCGCCGTCGAGGACGATGTCGAAATGCGCGTAGAAGGACGCGACCTCGTAGACCTCGACCAGCGCCAGCTTCATCTCCTGCGCCAGCGCCGCGAGGTGGCGGGCGTGGAGGCAGCCATGGCGGTCCTGCAGCAGATGCAGGAACTCGATCAGCAGGTCGCGCCGGCGCGGCTGACCGCCGAGCAGCGCCTGAACCTCGGCCAGCGCCTCGGGCTCGACCTGGCGGCCCTTCGGCAGGTTGCGGCCGCCGCGCCGGCCGGCGCCGGGATGGATGCTGCGCTTTGCCTGGCGGTCGCCCGAATCCATGTCAGCCTTTCAGCACTTGCAGCATGGTGCTGCCCAGCGCCGCCGGGGAATCCGCCACCGTGATCCCGGCGCCGCGCATCGCCTCCATCTTGTCGCGGGCCGAGCCGCTGCCGCCGGAGATGATGGCGCCGGCATGGCCCATGCGCCGGCCGGGCGGGGCGGTGACGCCGGCGATGAAGCCCACCACCGGCTTCTTGACCTTGTTGTGCTTCAGGAAGTCGGCCGCCGCCTCTTCCGCCGCGCCGCCGATCTCGCCGATCATGATGATCGAGCGGGTGTCGGCGTCGGCGAGGAACAGCTCGAGGCAGTCGATGAAGCTGGTGCCGTTGACGGGATCGCCGCCGATGCCGATGCAGGTCGACTGGCCGAGCCCCGCCGCCGTGGTCTGCGCCACCGCCTCGTAGGTGAGGGTGCCGGAGCGCGAGACGATGCCGACATGGCCCTTGGCGTGGATATGGCCGGGCATGATGCCGATCTTGCACTGCTCGGGGGTGATGACGCCGGGGCAGTTGGGGCCGATGAGGCGCGAGCGCGAGCCGGAAAGCGCGCGCTTCACCGCCACCATATCGAGCACCGGGATGCCCTCGGTGATGCAGACGATGAGCGGCACCTCGGCGTCGATCGCCTCGAGGATGGCGTCGGCGGCAAAAGGCGGCGGCACATAGATCACCGAGGCGGTGGCGCCGGTCTTGCGCACCGCCGCCTCGACCGTGTCGAAGACCGGCAGGTCGAGATGCGTCGTGCCGCCTTTGCCGGGCGTCACGCCGCCCACCATCTTGGTGCCGTAGGCGATCGCCTGCTCGGAATGGAAGGTGCCCTGCGCGCCGGTGAAGCCCTGGCAGATCACCTTCGTCTCGGCATTGACCAGGACCGCCATCAGGCCGCCTCCTTCACCGCTTTGACGACCTTTTCCGCGGCGTCCGCGAGATTGTCGGCCGACAGGATGGGCAGGCCGGATTCGCTCAGGATCTTCTTGCCGAGGCGGACGTTGGTGCCTTCGAGCCGCACCACCAGCGGCACGTGCAGCGCCACCTCGCGCGCCGCGGCGACGATGCCCTCGGCGATGACGTCGCAGCGCATGATGCCGCCGAAGATGTTGACCAGGATGCCCTCGACGTTGGGGTCGCTGAGGATGAGCTTGAAGGCGGTGGTGACGCGCTCCTTGGTGGCGCCGCCGCCGACATCGAGGAAGTTGGCCGGCGCGCCGCCATAGAGCTTGATGATGTCCATGGTCGCCATGGCGAGGCCGGCGCCGTTGACCATGCAGCCGATGCTGCCGTCGAGCTTGACGTAGTTGAGCGAATGCTTGGCCGCCTCGAGCTCGGTCGGATCCTCCTCGGCCTCGTCGCGCATCTCCTCGACCTCCTTGTGGCGGAAGAGCGCGTTGTCGTCGAAGTTCATCTTGGCGTCGAGCGCCAGCACCTCGCCCGCGCCGGTGACCACCAGCGGGTTGATCTCGACCACCGAGGCGTCGAGGCTCATGAAGGCCTTGTACATGCCGAGCATGAACTTGCTCGCGGCCGCGACCTGCTTGCCCTCGAGGCCGAGGCCGTAGGCGAGCTTCCGGGCATGGAAGCCCTGCATGCCGGTGACGGGATCGATCGCCACCTTGAGGATCTTCTCGGGATGCGCCGCCGCCACCTCCTCGATCTCCATGCCGCCTTCGGTGGACGCCATCACGGTGACGCGCGAGCTGTTGCGGTCGACGAGCATGCCGAGATAGAGCTCGCGCTTGATGTCGCAGCCCTCCTCGACATAGACGCGCTTCACCTCGCGGCCCTTGGGCCCGGTCTGCTTGGTGACGAGCACGTGGCCCAGCATCTCGCCGGCGTTCTTGGCGACCTCCGCCGGCGAGCGGACGACGCGCACGCCGCCCTTGCCGGAGGGATTGTCGGCGAAGCGGCCGGCGCCGCGGCCGCCGGCATGGATCTGCGACTTCACGACATAGACCGGGCCGGGCAGCCCGTGCGCCACCTTCTCGGCCTCCTGCGGCGTGTAGGCGACGCCGCCCCGGGGGACGGCGACGCCGAATTTCTGCAGCAGAGTCTTCGCCTGGTACTCGTGAATGTTCATCTCGCGCGCCTCGCTTACCGCACCAGTCCCGCGCCGCGCGCCCATTTGTACTTGGCGCCAAGCACGGCCACGGGAATCTCCGTGGAGTAGGCATAGGCCGGGATGCCATGGTCGTAAAGATGCTCGGCCGCCTCCTCGACCTGGACGTCGCCGGCGAGCGAGGCGACGATGGGCTTGGTGATGCCCTTCGCCTTCATCTCCTCGACCACCTCGACGACCAGCCTGGCGAACACCATCGGCGGGGTGATGATGGTGTGCCAGTAGCCCAGGACGAGGGCGTGGATGCGCTCGTCCTCGAGGCCGAGCTTGATGGTGTTCTTGTAGGTGGTGGGCGGCTCGCCGCCGGTGATGTCGACGGGGTTGCCGGCGGCGCCGAAGGGCGGGATGAACTTGCGGAACGCCTGGTCGAGGTCGGGCGGCATGCGCATCAGCGACAGGCCGTTGTCGACGCAGGCGTCCGACAGCAGCACGCCCGAGCCGCCGGCGCCGGTGATGATGACGACGTTCTCGCCCTTGGGCGTCGGCAGCTTCTGCAGCGCGCGGGCGTAGTCGAGCATGTCGCGCAGCCCGGGGGCGCGGATGACGCCCGACTGGCGCAGCACGTCGTCGTAGATCTTGTCGTTGCCGGCGAGCGCGCCGGTGTGCGAGCTCGCGGCGCGCGCGCCGAGCGCGGTGCGGCCGGCCTTGAGCACGATCACCGGCTTCTTCCGCGAGACGCGCTTCGCCACCTCGGCGAAGGAGCGGCCGTCCTTCAGGTCCTCGCAATGCATGGCGATGACCTCGGTGTTGTCGTCCTGCTCGAAGAAGGTCAGGAGATCGTCCTCGTCGAGGTCCGACTTGTTGCCGAGCCCGACGATCGCCGAGACGCCCATCTTGGCCGAGCGCGAGAAGCCGATGATCGCCATGCCGATGCCGCCGGACTGCGAGGAGAGCGCCGCCTTGCCTTTGTAGTCGTAGGGCGTGCAGAAGGTGGCGCAGAGATTCTTCGGCGTGTAGTAGTAGCCGTAGATGTTCGGGCCCATCAGGCGGATGTTGTACTTGCGCCCGATCTCCTGGATCTCCTTCTGGCCCTCGACATTGCCGGTCTCGGCGAAGCCCGAGGGGATCAGCACCGCGCCCGGGATCTGCTTCTCGCCGCATTCGACGAGCGCCTGCGCCACGAACTTGGCGGGGATGGCGAAGACGGCGACGTCGATCTCGCCGGGGACCTCCTTCACCGACTTGTAGGCCTTCCTTCCCATGATCTCGGGCGATTTGGGATGGATGGGATAGATCTTGCCGGCATAGCCGCCATTGATCAGGTTCTTCATCACCGAATTGCCGATCTTGCCGTCCTCGGACGAGGCGCCGATCACCGCCACCGCGTCGGGGCGCATGATGCGGTTCATCTGCCGGACGATCTCGTCCTGGCTCGGCCGGTAGCGCTGCAGCGGCGGGTTCCAGTCCATGACGATGCGCACGTCGGCGGCGGTGGCGCCGCTCTTGGTCGCGAACACCGGGTTGAGGTCCATCTCGGCGATCTCGGGGAAGTCGCTGACCAGCTCGGAGACGCTCCGGATCAGCCCGGCCAGCGCCTCGCGGCTCACCGCCTCGGCGCCGCGCACGCCCTTGAGGATCTCGCCCGCCTTGATGCTGTCGAGCATGGAGAGCGCCTCCTCCTTGCCGGTCGGCGCCAGCCGGAAGGTGATGTCCTTCAGCACCTCGACCAGCACGCCGCCCATGCCGAAGGCGACGAGCTTGCCGAAGCTCTGATCGGTGACGGCGCCGACGATGACCTCCTGGCCGCCCAGCAGCATCTGCTGCACCTGGACGCCGGCGATCCGGGCGTCGCCCTTGTACTTGCGCGCATTGGCGACGATCGCGTCATAGGCCTTCTCCGCCTCGGCGGCGCTCCGGACGCCGACCACCACGCCGCCCGCCTCGGTCTTGTGCAGGATGTCGGGCGAGACGATCTTCATCACCACCGGGAAGCCCATGCCCTGGGCGAGCTTGGCCGCGTCCGCCGCCGAGCCGGCGAGGCCCTCCTGCGGCACGCTGATGCCGTAAGCGTCGCACACCAGCTTGCCCTCGGGCGCGGTGAGCGCGGTCCTGCCTTCGGCCTTGGCCTTGTCGAGCACCTTGCGGACCGATGCCTTGTCGTGTGCCATGGAATCTCCCTCGCGGAATCGTCTGGTTGTTCCGTGCCCGCTGCGGCGCCGCTCGCCCCCCGGCCCTCGGGGAGAGGGTCGGGCCGAGGGAAAGAGCCGCGGCAGCGGGTTCGATCGTTGCTACGCGTCCCGTCCCCTCGCCTTCTCCCCATGCGGGAGAGGGGACGAATTTCCTCAGATGGCCTTCTCGGCGCGCAGCGCCGCGATCTGCTCCTTGCCGTAACCGAGCTCGACCAGGACCTCGTCGGTGTGCTCGCCCAGAAGCGGCGAGCGCGTCACCTCGCTCGGGCTCGCCGACAGCTTGATCGGGTTGCCGACGGAGAGGTACTTGCCGCGCGTGGGATGGTCGACCTCGACCACCGTGCCGGTGGCGCGCAAGGAGGGCTCGTGGGCGAGCTCCTTCATCGACAGGATCGGGCCGCAGGGAATGTCGTGCTGGTTGAGGATATCCATGGCCTCGAACTTGTTCTTGGTCATGGTCCAGCGCTCGATCGTGTCGAAGATCTCCTTGAGCCGCGGCAGGCGGCTGGCGGGCTTGGCGTAGTCGGGATGGGTGATCCATTCCTCCTTGCCGATCACCTTGCAGATCTCCGCCCAGACCGGCGCCTGGGTGATGAAGTAGATGTAGGCGTTGGGATCGGTCTCCCAGCCCTTGCATTTGAGGATCCAGCCGGGCTGGCCGCCGCCCGAGGCGTTGCCCGAGCGCGGCACCGCCTCGCCGAAGGTGCCGTGCGGGTATTGCGGATATTCCGTCATCACGCCGGTGCGCTCGAGCCGCTGCTGGTCGCGCAGCTTGACGCGGCAGAGATTGAGCACGCCGTCCTGCATGGCGCAGAGCACGCGCTGGCCCTTGCCGCTGCGGGTGCGGTGGTAGAGCGCGGTGACGATGCCGAGCGCGAGATGGAGCCCGGTGCCGCTGTCGCCGATCTGCGCGCCGGTGACCAGCGGCGGGCCGTCGTCGAAGCCGGTGGTCGAGGCCGAGCCGCCGGCGCATTGCGCGACGTTCTCGTAGACCTTGCAATCCTCGTAGGGGCCGGGGCCGAAGCCCTTCACCGAGGCGACGATCATGCGCGGGTTGATCTCCTGGATGCGCTCCCAGCCGAAGCCCATGCGGTCGAGCACCCCCGGCGCGAAATTCTCCACCAGCACGTCGCAATGCCTGACCAGCGCCTCGAGCACCTGCTTGCCCTTGGCGTTCTTGGCGTCGAGCGTGATCGAGCGCTTGTTGTGGTTGAGCATGGTGAAATAGAGGCTGTCGACATTGGGGATGTCGCGCAGCTGGCCGCGGGTGATGTCGCCCTCGCCCGGCCGCTCCACCTTGATCACGTCGGCGCCGAACCAGGCGAGAAGCTGGGTGCAGGTCGGCCCCGACTGGACGTGGGTGAAATCGAGAATGCGCACGCCGTCCAGTGCCTTGCCCATTTTTTTCTCCGAAGTCCCGTCGTTTCGCTCTGGTGATTCCTGGCCGGCGACCGCCACCCCGTGCGCCGCCGCGTGCCCGAAGACGCTCTATTTCTTGCGCAGCGCGCTTTGCGGGTTGAGGTTGCCGATGCGGCCGCTCTCGCTGCCCGCAGCCGGGTCGATCACGGCGTTGATGAGCGTGGGTTTGCCCGATTCCATGGCCGCGTCGACGGCCCGCTTCAGCTCGTCGGGCGTTGCCGCTTGCACGCCGACGCCGCCGAAGGCCTCGATGATCTTGTCATAGCGCGCGCCTTTGACGAAGACGGTCGTCGCTGGATCCGATCCGCCGCCGGCATTGACGTCGGTTCCGCGGTAGATGCCGCCATTGTTGAAGACGACGATGCAGACCGGCAGATGGTACCGGCAGATCGTCTCCACCTCCATGCCGCAGAAGCCGAAGGCGCTGTCGCCTTCGACCGCGAGCACGGGCTTGCCGGTTTCGACGGCCGCGCCGATGGCCTGGCCCATGCCGATGCCCATCACCCCCCAGGTACCGACGTCGAGGCGCTTGCGCGGCCTATACATGTCGATGACGCCGCGCGCGAGATCGAGCGTGTTGGCGCCCTCGTTGACGAGGATCGCGTCCGGCCGCTCCTTGATGACGGTGCGCAAGGCACCGAGCGCGCCGTGATAGTCCATCGGCGAGTTGTTGTTCATCAGGCGCGGCGCCATCTTGGCGACGTTCTCTTCGCGCTTCGCTTTGACGGCGATGGTCCACTCGGCCGGCGCCGCCGGCCAGTCGCCGCCCATGCCCTCGATCAGGGCGGCGACGCAGGAGCCGATATCGCCCACGACCGGGGCGGCGATTTCGACGTTGCTGTCCATCTCCTTGGGCTCGATGTCGATCTGGATGAATCTCTTCGGGGCCTCGCCCCAGGTCTTGCCCTTGCCGTGCGACAGGAGCCAGTTGAGGCGGGCGCCGATCAGCATCACGACGTCGGAATCCTTCAATACGGTCGAGCGCGCGGCGCCGGCGCATTGCGGATGCGTATCGGGCAACAGGCCCTTGGCCATGCTCATCGGCAGGAAAGGAACGCCGCTCTTCTCGACCAGCGTCCTGATCGCGTCGTCGGCCTGCGCATAGGCCGCGCCCTTGCCGAGGATGATCAGCGGCCGCTTGGCGGATTTGAGGACATCGAGCGAGCGCCTGACGGCGGCCGGCGCCGGGATCTGGGCCGGTGCCGCGTCGATGACCTTGACCAGCGACTTCCTGCCGGCCTCCGCATTCATGACCTGGCCGAACAGCTTGGCCGGCAGGTCGAGATAGACGCCGCCCGGCCGTCCCGAGACGGCGGCGCGGATCGCGCGCGCAAGGCCGATGCCGATGTCGGCGGCATGCAGCACGCGGAATGCCGCCTTGCACAGCGGCTTGGCGATGGCGAGCTGGTCCATCTCCTCATAATCGCCCTGCTGCAGGTCGACGATCTCGCGCTCGGACGAGCCCGAGATCAGGATCATCGGGAAACAGTTGGTGGTGGCATGGGCCAGGGACGTCAGACCGTTGAGGAAGCCGGGCGCGGACACGGTGAGGCAGATTCCCGGCTTCTTGGTCAGGAAGCCGGCGATGGCGGCGGCGTAGCCGGCGCTCTGCTCGTGGCGGAACGAGAGCACGCGGATGCCCGCGGCCTGCGCCATGCGGCCGAAATCGGTGATCGGGATGCCGGGCACCCCATAGATGGTGTTCAGCCCGTTGAGCTTGAGCGCGTCGATAACGAGATGAAAGCCGTCGGTAAGCTCGCGCTCGGTTGTCGCGCCGGTATCGGCGCTTTTCTCTTTGAGTGCTGCTTCAGCCATGAATGTCTCCCTGAACCCTGAGGTTCAATC
>JASHTP010000198.1 GCA_030040495.1 Alphaproteobacteria bacterium | reverse complement strand
GAGGCGCAGGATGCCGGCGATGACGAAGACGTCGGTGCCGATGGCGAAGGTGCCGAGCGCCAGCAGCAGGATGCGCGCATCGAGCCCGCCGGCGCCGCCGCGCGGCGCCGCCGGGCGCCGCTCATCCGGCATTGCGGGGCGCCGCGGCGGGGGAGTGGCGGAGATCGAGCAAGGCCCTGTCCGGTCGTGGGGAGTGTGCTAGCCTAGCCCAATCGGGCGCGGCTGGGCAGCGCGAAAGCGTTGCCGCGCCGCGCCTTGGGGATGCAGCAGCCGGGGTCGCAGAATCCGGTCGTTCGGTGGGGAGGAAACCGCAATGCAGCGCCGTTCTCGTCTGTTCGCGGCCGTGGGCGCCGCGATCGCCCTGGCGTTCGCCGCCGGCCCGGCGCCGTCGGCCGAGCCCAAGCAGGGCGGCATCCTGCGCATCTATCATCGCGACAGTCCGGCCAGCGCCTCGATCCATGAGGAGGCGACCTATTCGGCCAACATCCCGTTCATGGGCATCTTCAACAACCTCGTCCTCTACAAGCAGGACGCGCCGCAGAACAGCCTGCAATCGATCGTGCCGGAGCTGGCGACGAGCTGGTCGTGGAGCGCCGACAATCTGACGCTGACCTTCACGCTGCGCCAGGGCGTCAAATGGCACGACGGCGTGCCGTTCACCGCCAAGGACGTGAAATGCACCTTCGACATGCTGATGGACAAGTCGCCGCAGAAGTTCCGCAAGAACCCGCGCAAGACCTGGTACGACAACGTCACCGAGGTTACCGCCGACGGCGATTTCCAGGCGACCTTCCATCTCAAGCGGCCGCAGCCGGCGCTCCTCGCGCTGCTCGCCTCGGGCTATTCGCCGATCTATCCCTGCCACGTCTCGCCGGCGGAGATGCGCACCCATCCCATCGGCACCGGCCCGTTCAAGTTCGTCGAGTTCCGGCAGAACGAATCGATCAAGCTCGCGCGAAACCCCGATTACTGGCGCAAGGGCCGGCCCTATCTCGACGGCATCGAGTTCACCATCATCCCCAACCGCTCGACCGCGATCCTCGCCTTCATCGCCCGCAAGTTCGACATGACCTTCCCGACCGAGGTGTCGGTGCCGCTGCTCAAGGACGTGAAGGCGCAGGCGCCGCAGGCGGTGTGCGAGCTGAAGCCGACCAACGTCAACGTCAACCTCATCGTCAACCGCGACAAGCCGCCCTTCGACAATGCCGATCTGCGCCGCGCCATGGCGCTGACGCTCGACCGCAAGGCCTTCATCGACACGCTGGCCGAAGGCCAGGGCGACATCGGCGGCACCATGCTGCCGCAGCCGCAGGGCGTCTGGGGCCTGCCGCCGGAGATCCTGCGCACCATTCCCGGCTACGGCCCCGACGTGCAGGCGAACCGCGCCGAGGCGCGCAAGCTCATGGAGAAGCTCGGCTACGGGCCCGCGAAGCACCTCGCGGTCAAGATCTCGACGCGCAACATCCCGGTCTACCGCGATCCCGCCGTCATCCTCATCGACCAGCTCAAGGACATCTACATCGACGGCGAGCTCGACGTGGTCGAGACCGGCAACTGGTTCTCCGTGGTGGCGCGCGGCGATTACGCGGTTGGCCTCAACCTCACCGGCAACGCCGTCGACGACCCCGACCAGGCCTTCTACGAGAACTATTCCTGCGGCTCCGAGCGCAATTACACCCACTATTGCAACCGCGATCTCGAGAAGCTCTTCGACCGGCAGTCGATGGAGACCGACCTGGAGAAGCGCAAGAAGCTGGTATGGGAAATCGACCGGCGCCTGCAGGAGGACGTGGCGCGGCCGATCATCTACCACATCCGCGCCGGCACCTGTTGGTGGCCCGACGTCAAGGGCTTCACCATGATGGTGAACAGCGCCTATAACGGCTACCGCTTCGAGGATGTGTGGCTTGACCGCTAGGGCGATGCTTTGCGTCGCACTAGCGGCGCAAAGCATCGTCCCCGGCGGGCGGCAGCGGTCGCTCTTTGCGACCGCGAGAGCCCGCTCCGTGCGAAACACGATGCCGCTTGTGAGGGGGTAGAAGAGTCGTGGCTGCCTATCTGCTGCGGCGGGTTGCGCTGATGGTCCTGACCTTGTTCGGGATCTCGGTGGTGATCTTCGTGCTGCTGCGCCTGGTGCCGGGCAACGTCGCCGACATCATCTTCGACGCCGCCGGCATGATCAATCCGGCGGAGAAGGCCGGGCTCGAGCGGCAGCTCGGCCTCGACCGGCCGATCGTCGTGCAGTATGGCGCGTGGATGGGCGGGCTGCTCGAGGGCGATCTCGGCCATTCCTACGTCTCCGACCGGCCGGCGCTGGAGGAGATCGCGCCGCGCCTGCCGATCACCGCCAAGCTCGCCGGATTGGCGCTCGCCTTCTCGATCCTCTTCGGCGTGCCGCTCGGCGTCGTCAGCGCGGTCCGGCAGAACACCGCCATCGACTATGTGCTGCGCGTCTTGAGCCTCAGCGGCCTCTCCATGCCCGCCTTCTGGCTCGGGCTCCTCATCCTGATGGCGTTCGTCGCCTGGACCGGCTTCATCCCGATCTATTCCGAGACGCCGCAGAGCCTGTGGGACGAATTCCTCGTCTATAGCGTGCCGGCCGCCGCGGTGGGCTTCCGCAGCTCGGCGCTGGTGATGCGGCTCACCCGCTCCTCGATGCTCGAGGTGCTGCGCCAGGACTATATCCGCACCGCGCGCGCCAAGGGCGCCTCGGAGCCGGCCGTCAATTACCGCCACGCGCTCAGCAACGCCATCCTGCCGGTGATCACCGTCATCGGCATCGAGGCCGCCTTCCTCATCGGCGGCCTCATCGTCACCGAGACGGTGTTCAACATCCCCGGCGTGGCGCGCTTCCTGGTCGAGGCGATCCGCTGGCGCGACTATCCCATCGTGCAGAATCTGGTGATGCTGATCGCGGTCGTCGTGGTGGTGGTCAATCTGATCGTCGATCTGCTCTACGCCGTCCTCGATCCCCGCATCCGCTACGGGGAGTGAGGCGATGGTGCAAGCCTGCGCGACCCCTCATCCCAGGCGGCCGCTCGAGGGCCGGGCGCTCGCCTGCGCCGCCGGGTCGCCATCGGGAAAGTCTTGCCACAGAGACACAGAGACCACGGAGAAGCGAAGAATGGTGCGCTTCGCGCGCCCGACACCTCTTCTCCGTGCCCTCTGTGCCTCCGTGGTGAATCTTCCATGCGATCGCTCCGCGCTTGAGGCGGCGGGTAGGGCGCGCACGGCGCCGCCGAGTCTCCCATGACCCCGGTCGACTACGATGCCGAGCTGACCAGGGCGGGGGCCAATGCGTCGGGCGTCTGGGGCGGGCTGCTGTTCCTGGCGCGGCGCCAGCCGCTCGGCGCCGTCGGCGCGGTGATCATGGCGCTTGTCGTCTTCGCCGCGCTCTTCGCCGACCTCATCGCGCGCTGCGATCCGCTCGCCACCAGCGCGGCGCTGTCGCTGGCGCCGCCGAGCGCCGCGCATTGGCTCGGCGCCGACTTCCTCGGCCGCGACGTCTGGGCGCGCATCGTCTATGGCGCGCGCATCTCGCTCGCCGTCGGGCTGGGCTCGACCGCGCTCGGCTCGGCGATCGGCGTCGCGATCGGCCTGGCCTCGGGCTATCTCGGCGGCTGGGTCGATCTCATCGTGCAGCGCGTCGTCGACATCCTGCAGGCGCTGCCGCTGCTGGTGCTGGCGCTGGTGATGGCGGCCTCGCTCGGGCCGTCGCTCAGGAACACCGTGATCGCCATCGCCATCCCGCTCATCCCCTATGTCGCGCGCGTCATCCGCGCCAACACGCTGGCGCTGCGCGAGCTGCCTTTCGTCGAGGCGGCGAAGGCGGTCGGCATGAGCGAGTGGCGCATCGCGGTGCGCCACATCCTGCCCAACACGCTGGCGCCGCTCATCGTGCTCGCTACCGCCCAGCTCGGCTCGGCGATCCTCACCGAGGCCTCGCTCTCCTTCCTCGGCCTTGGCATTCCCGAGCCGCATCCTTCCTGGGGCCGCATGCTGTCGGAATCGGCGGCGGAATATGTCCGCACCGCGCCCTGGCTGGTGATCTTCCCCGGCATCGCCATCAGCCTCGCCGTCTTCGGCACCAACCTCCTGGGCGACGCCTTGCGCGACATTCTCGATCCCCGGCAGCGCAGCTGATGGAGGGCGCGCGCACGCTGCCGCTGCTCGAGGTCGAAGGCCTCAAGACCGTGTTCTTCACCCGCCAGGGGCTGCTCAAGGCGGTCGACGACGTCTCCTTCTCCCTGGCGCGCGGCGAGACGCTCGCCGTGGTCGGCGAGAGCGGCTGCGGCAAGAGCATGACGGCGCTGTCGCTGCTGCGCCTCATCCCCGACCCGCCCGGGCGCATCGTCGGCGGCCGCGTCCTGCTCGAGGGGCGCGACCTGCTCGCGCTCGACGAGGAGGCGATGCGCGACGTGCGCGGCAACCAGATCTCGATGATCTTCCAGGAGCCGATGACCTCGCTCAACCCGGTGCTCACCATCGGCAGGCAGATCGCCGAGGCGCTGCGGCTGCATCAGGATCTGTCGCGGGCGGCGGCGTGGGAGAAGGCGGTCGAGATGCTGCGCCTGGTGCGCATCCCGGAGCCGCGGCAGCGCGCGCAGGAATATCCGCACCAGCTCTCCGGCGGCATGCGCCAGCGCGCCATGATCGCCATGGCGCTCGCCTGCAATCCCAAGGTGCTGATCGCCGACGAGCCCACCACCGCGCTCGACGTCACCATCCAGGCGCAGATCCTCGACCTGATGCAGGGTCTGCAGCACGAGCTCGGCACCGCCATCATCCTCATCACCCATGATCTCGGCATCGTCGCCGAGACGGCGCGGCGCGTCATCGTCATGTATGCCGGGCGGAAGGTGGAGGAGGCGGACGTCGAGACGCTGTTCGAGGCGCCGCTCCACCCCTACGCGCAGGCGCTGCTGCAGTCGATCCCGCGCCTGTCGCTCGTCGCCGGCGCGGCGCCGGCGTCGCGGCTCAAGGAGATCCCCGGCATGGTGCCGTCGCTGGCGGAGCTGCCGCCGGGCTGCGCCTTCGCCGCGCGCTGCGCCTTCGCCGACGCGCAATGCCGGCGCGAGCGGCCGCCCTACGAGGAGAAGCGGCCGGGACACTGGGCGGCGTGCTGGCACGCGCCGGGGAAGGCGGCGCCGTGAGCGCGCCGCCGGTGCTCGCGGTCGACGGGCTCGAGAAGCACTACCCGGTGCGCCGGGGCGTGCTGCGCCGCGCCGCAGGCCATGTCCGCGCCGTCGACGGCGTCAGCTTCGCCATCGCCGAGGGCGAGACGCTGGGCCTCGTCGGCGAGAGCGGCTGCGGCAAGTCGACGGTGGCGCGCAGCGTGCTGCGCCTGATCGAGCCCAGCGCCGGCACGATCGCGCTCGCCGGCACCGACATCACGCGCCTCGGCAAGGCGGCGCTCCGCCCGTTCCGGCGGCAGATGCAGATCGTCTTCCAGGACCCCTTCGCCTCGCTCAATCCGCGCATGTCGGCGGGCGACATCGTCGCCGAGCCGCTCAAGGTGCATGGGCACGGCGATGCGCGCGAGCGCGACGCGCGCGTCGCATCGCTCTTCGCCCAGGTCGGGCTCAGCCCGGCGCAGCGGGCGAGCTTCCCGCACCAGTTCTCCGGCGGCCAGCGCCAGCGCATCTGCATCGCCCGCGCGCTGGCGCTCGAGCCCCGGATCATCGTCGCCGACGAGCCGGTCTCCGCGCTCGACGTCTCGATCCAGGCGCAGGTCATCAACCTGCTCATGGATCTGCAGGCGGAAAAGCGCCTCTCCTATCTCTTCATCGCCCACGACCTCGCCGTCGTCGAGCACATCGCCCGGCGCGTCGCGGTGATGTATCTCGGCAAGATCGTCGAATATGCGGAGAAGCGCAGCCTCTTCCTCGCGCCGCTCCACCCCTATACCGAGGCGCTGCTCGCCGCCGTGCCGGTGCCGAACCCGAGGCTCCGCCGCAAGAAGCGGCTGCTCGAAGGCGACGTGCCGAGCCCGGTCAACCCGCCGTCCGGCTGCGCCTTCCACACCCGCTGCCCCTATGCCGAGCCGCGCTGCCGCGTCGACGCCCCGCGCCTGCAGGAGGTCGCCCCCGGCCACTGGGTGTCCTGCCACCGGCACGCGGCGGAGTAGGCCCGTTCCGACGCGTCGAAACGTCGCCGCGGAGGCACGGAGGGCACGGAGAAGAATTTTCGGCGCGCAAAGCGCGCCATTCTTCGCGTCTCCATGCCCTCTGTGTCTCCGTGGTCCATCTTCCATCGCGTCGCTGCTGCCGCCTGCGCCGCCGCCGCGCTATCCTGCGCCGTCTGTCGAGGAGAGGGGTCATGAGCTTGCGTTCGCTTCCTGCCGTGTTCATGCGCGGCGGCACCAGCAAGGCGGTGATGTTCCAGGCGCGCGACCTGCCGCCGGAGCGCGGGGCCTGGGACCCGATCTTCCTCGCCGCCATGGGCAGCCCCGATCCCTATGGCCGCCAGCTCGACGGCATGGGCGGCGGCATCTCCTCGCTCTCCAAGATCTGCGTGCTGGCGCCGTCTTCGCGCGCCGACGCCGACATCGACTACACCTTCGCCCAGGTGCAGATCCGCGAGCCGCGCGTCGACTACAAGGGTAATTGCGGCAACATGTCCTCGGCGGTCGGCCCTTTCGCCGTCGACGAGGGGCTGGTGCGCGCCGCGGGCGACGGCGCCACCGTGCGCATCTTCAACACCAACACGGCGAAGCTCATCCATGCGAGCTTCCCGCTCGAGCGCGGCCGCACCCGCTATGACGGCGATCTCGCCATTCCCGGCGTCGCCGGCACCGGCGCGGCGGTCAGGCTCGACTTCCTCGCGCCCGGCGGCGCCACCACCGGCAAGCTGCTGCCCACCGGCAAGCCGCTCGACCGGCTCGAAGTGCCGGGCATCGGCCCGATCGACGTGTCGATGGTCGACGCCGCCAACGCCGCCGCCTTCGTCCGCGCTGGGGATCTCGGCCTCAGCGGCTTCGAGCTGCCCGACGAGCTCGAGGCGAAGCCGATGCTGCTCGAGCGCCTGGCGTCGATCCGCGTCGCCGCCTCGCTCGCCATGGGCATCGCCGCCTCGGAAGCGGAGGCGCGCGCCATCCGCGTCGTGCCGTTCATCGGCTTCGTCGCGCCTCCTGCCGATGCCCGCACGCTTTCCGGCGAGATCGTCCCGGCCGCGGATTTCGACCTGGCGGCGCGAATCATCTCCAACGGCCAGCCGCATCGCGCGCTGCCGGTTACGGTCTCGCTCTGCACCGCGGTGGCGGCGCGCATCGCCGGCACCCTGGTGGCGGAGGCGCTGTCGCCGGCGGCGGCGGGGCCGCTCCGCCTCGGCATGCCTTCGGGCGTGCTCACGGTGGCCGCCGATGTCGCGCGCGACGGTGCCGGCCAATGGCAGGCGCTGAGCGGCTCCTTCTACCGCACCTGCCGCCGGCTGTTCGACGGCCGCATCTACCTGCCGTGAGCGGCGCGCGGCCGTCGCGGCGGGTGTCGTCGGTGCCGATGAATCCGACAAGAGGGTCGGCCCTCGGGCGTCTGCTGTCGGCCCCGATGTCGACTGCGGGGCGGCTTAAGCGGCGTCGCAGATGCGCCCAAGCCGGCTCCTCAGGCGATGTTCGTCGCTTCTCGGAAGCGGACATTAGATCGGCACGTGCGTTCGACGGACATGTGCCAGAGGCGGACATCACCGAAGCGTCGCTGCATTGCGCGGGGTTGGTCTGGCTCTGGGGGGACGACTACAACACCCTGCGGCCGCATGGATCGATCGGCAACGTGCCGCCGTCGATCTATACCCGCTTCAGCGCTCCCGTGATCAATGCGTCGGGGCGTTTGACTTGTCTGGGGCTCCGCGCCCCGACCCGTTGCGCCACCGACCCCAATGGCCTCAAATGCAGAACGGACTCTACTTCCCCCTGGATGAAAAACGGAGCTCAAGTCATCCTGAGCGTCCAGGATCGGTACCTATCCTGGAATTAGCACCGAGGACGATTATTGCATGTTGGATCAATGGAATAACTTTTTCATCATGGTGGGGGGCGGCGCGGCGGGGCTTGCAGGTTTGATTTTCGTCGCAATGTCGATCAATCCCGAAAACATCATCCGAAACTCGACGCATAAAAACCGCGCAATCAATATGCTGACGGGCTTCATCGCGGTTTTCATGGCATGTAGTTTTGAGCTTATCGGGAATCAATATCTTGAAGCGCTCGGCTTTGAGTGGCTTTTCCTCTGGCTCATCGCAACAGTCATCTTTGTCAGAGGCTATGTTATAGCCATCAGATCGGGCATGAGTTCCATTGGGTTGAACGCGCCGCGGCTTGCCGGCGGCACAATGTGTTACCTCGCCGAAGTTGTAGGAGCAATTTTCCTTATTCTCGGACATGGCGCAGGGCTTTACATCGCAGCTATTGCAACCATTGTTTTATTCGGATTCCTCATTTCGGGTGCATGGCTCCTTATCATCGGCATCTACGAAGACCAACTTCAGCGATGATATCTCCTCCGTTCGTTCCAAAAAGGGGGATGCCATGCGAGCGCAAATTGTGGTCTGACCGGGTCTGACTCGAATACCCCGCTGTCGCGGCTCGCGGACCGGCAGCCGGTGACGCTATCCCATGGCCAGCATCGTCGCGTTTTGGGTCGGCCACGATGTCCTCACCGGGTCAGGCTGAGACGACGCCTCAGTCGAGTTGAATGTCCGCTTCCCCTCATTTACCGCCGAAAGCCGTCCAACTGCTTCCGGCCCTTGGCGGACATTCCGAGATAGCATCGGCGAATTGCCGAGGCGCGGCTTTAGTCTGATGAAAGCCTGCGTATCTCCCGGTACATTTTGCCGATCGGCCCCGCGACGCGCTCGCAATGGCGGAACAGGTTGATGTCTGAACTGCCGGGGCGGAGCGGACGAGCTCCGCCCTTTCACATCAAGCGGCATTGGGCCAGGAGCGGCTGCGGAGGCCGGCCGGATCGGGCTTGGCGCTCACAAAGCCGCCAGGTCCTTGGCGATGCGGAACACGCGCAGGTCCTGCTGGACGCCCTTCAGCTTGAAGACGCCCGATGCGACTTCCCGGGAACCAAGCAGCGCGTGCACGCCTTCCGCCGAATAGACATCCTCCGAAACAAAAATCTCGTCCGCATCCGCGAGCTGCTGCACGCGCGCCGCAATGTTGACCGTCTGGCCGAAATAATCGAGCCGTTCGTTCAATGTCACCGCAATCGCCGCGCCTTTATGGATCCCGATCTTGAGAATGAGCGCACGGTCGGCCTGCGTGCCGTTGAAGGCATCGATCTCGTTGCGCATCGAAAGAGCTGCGGCGACCGCGTCGGCAGGTTCCAGGAACGCGGCCATGACGGCATCGCCGATGGTCTTGATGATCGCGCCCTTGTGGCGAGCCACGACGTCCTGCAGCAGATCGAAATGCCGCTGGACGAGGGCGAAGGCATTGAGATCGCCGATGCGGTCATAGAGCGCGGTCGACCCTTTGAGATCGGTGAAGAGCAGCGTGATGTCCTTGATCCCGATGCCCTCCCGCGCCTTGATGACCTCGGAGCGGAAGAGATCGCGAAAGGCCTGCGTGGTCAGCAGCCGTTTGCCGTTGAGAAACGGCACGAAATGGACCGGGGCGCGGCCCATGTCGAAACCGGGCGGCAGCACGGCGACGGCGAACATGCCGCGCTCGGAGGTGTTGTTCGCGAGCGTGAAGACGATCTTGCCGGGCGCCCGCTCCTGCACGTCGTGGACGCGCACCTCGGCGCCATAAGCGACCGGCACGATCTGCGGACCCGGAGCCGGCGCTCCGACGATCGAGACCATGATCGCCGCTTTCCCGAGCGGACAGGAGCCGACGACGGTGCCTTCATCGACCTCGATCTCGATGGACGTGGTCTCGCCCGCCGGCAGATAGGTCACCGAGCGCGCCAGCGCCGCCTTGGCATTCACCAGCGGCTGACCATCCGGCAACAACCCGTCGGCCGTGTTCTGGGTCTTGAAGAACTTGTCCCAGGCCGAAAGCTGGTCGGGATCGTGAAACGCGATCTTGCGGATAGTCGGACTGACGGTGAACGCGACCGCGATATATTCGTCGAGCGCCGCGTCGTACCCGACCTGGCAGAACGGGCAGTGATAGTGATTGTGCAGGCTCTTCAGGCTGCGGAAGCTCTCGACCACGCAGCAGCATTGCGGACAGATCAGCGACCAATCCATCGAGAAAAGGCCAAGCGCCGTGGCATGAAGAAACAGGTCGATGATTTCGTTCTCGGCTAGATGGCGCTCCCGGGCAAAGCTGAAGGCGTTGATCCGGAATAAAGCCAGATCGTCTGCGCTGCGAATGTGATTTTCGAGCCGCGATATGAGCCGCGGACTCCACGCCCGGGCTTGTTCAAGCGCGGCCAGACGTTCGTCCAACAACGGCTCATTGACGGCGCCGACCATCTTCCGGTGTCTCCCGTATGACAACGCCGCGCTGCGCGTTCAGGCCACCACGGAATCGCGGGGTGAACATATCCAGATCGACGTGGGCCTGTCGAGGAGACTTTGAGCCGGCGGGGACAGTTGGAGGATGACGCGTTTCGCCGGTTCCGCGATACCTCGCGAGGCGATACGGCTGGACGGTCGCCCTTGCAAATGCTCTTCGTCCGGCGCGACGCAGAGAGGCCGATACCGCGACCGCGATCTGCCGCCCGACCTTGCCGCCCTGCGGCGCACTGTCGACCTCACCCGCGATCTCGGTCTCGTCGAAGCGAGCTTGGAAGCTGCCGAGCGGCCCCGATGACGGCGAACGACACCGTGTGGCGCGTCATCGCGGCGAGATCGGCTCTGGGTCAAACTGGGAAGCGCACCACCTGCCGGTCGATGTCGGTAAGCCGCTCGAGAGCGGACCGGACGCGGGCGAGCGCCCTCGTCGGGGTTTGACCC
>JASHTP010000197.1 GCA_030040495.1 Alphaproteobacteria bacterium | reverse complement strand
ATTCGGCCAAGGCGGAGCTCGACGCGGTGGTGCAGCAGCTCAACGCCGACGCGCAGGCGCGGCTGCAGCTCGTCGCCCATGCCGCCGGCACCGCCGACCAGGCGAACCAAGCGCGGCGCATCTCGCTGCAGCGCGCGCTCGCCGTCCGCAGCTATCTCATGGAGCGCGGCATCGCCAACACGCGCATGGATGTGCGCGCGCTCGGCAACCGCAACGACGGCAATGCCGCCGATCCGCTTGACCGCGTCGACGTCATCCTGCTCGACCGCTAGGCCGGCGGCGACCGCCGGCAGAGGAACCACGCCTTGACCCGTCCGCAACGCTTTCTCGCCCGGATGACCGTCTTCGTCGCCGTGGTCGCCGCCATGGCCGCCCTGCTGTCGCCGGCCCTCTATCGCTACTTCATGGGCAACCCGGCGGTGAACGGCATGATCCTCGGCATCCTCGCCGCCGGCATCATCTACATCTTCCGCCAGGTGCTGCTGCTCAACCCGGAGGTCGCCTGGCTCGAGCGCTTCCGCCGCAACCAGACCGGCACCGCGGTCGAGCACGCGCCGCGGCTGCTGGCACCGATGGCGACGATGCTCGCCGACCGCCGCGGCGGCCGCGTCAGCCTGTCGGCGGTGTCGATGCGCACCCTGCTCGACGGCATCGGCACCCGGCTCGACGAGACGCGCGAGACCTCGCGCTACCTCATCGGCCTCCTGGTCTTCCTCGGCCTCCTCGGCACCTTCTACGGCCTGCTCGACACGGTCCAGTCGGTGGGCGGCGTCATCGGCTCGCTGTCGGCCGGCGCGAGCGATCCCGTGCGCGCCTTCAATGCGCTGAAGAGCGGCCTGCAATCGCCGCTGAGCGGCATGAGCACCGCGTTCAGCGCGTCGCTCTTCGGGCTGGCGGGGTCGCTGGTGCTGGGCTTCCTCGACCTCCAGGCGGGGCTGGCGCAGAACCGCTTCTATCACGACCTCGAGGAATATCTCTCCGGCTATACTAGGCTGTCGGGCGGCGGACCGGCCGGCGATGCCGGCGACACCTCGGTGCCGGCCTATATCCAGGCGCTGCTGGAGCAGACCGCGGACAGCCTCGACAATCTCCAGCGCATCATGGGCCGCGGCGAGGAAAGCCGCATCGCCGCCAACACCAATCTCCAGTCGCTGACCGAGCGGCTGTCGACGCTCACCGACCAGATGCGCGCCGAGCAGACGCTGCTGCTGCGGCTCGCCGAGGGCCAGGTCGAGTTGAAGCCGGTGCTGCAGCGGCTGGCCGACGCCACCGCCAGCGGGCCGCCCGGCCAGGATGAGGCGCGCGCGCATCTGCGCAACATCGAGGTCTATCTGTCGCGCATGGTCGAGGACGTGGCGCAGGGCCGCGGCGAGGCGGTCCAGGAGATCCGCAGCGAGATCCGCCTGCTCGCCCGCACCATCGCCGCGCTCGCCGAGGAGTCGGAGCGCTAGCTCCGGCCCGATCCCGCCATGGCGATCCCGACGCGCCGCCAACGCCGTCCCACCATCGACATCTGGCCGGGCTTCGTCGACGCGCTGTCCCAGCTCGTCATGGTCATCATCTTCGTGCTGCTGGTCTTCACCGCCGGCCAGTTCTACCTGAGCGACGCGCTCAGCGGCCGCGACCAGGCGCTGCAGCGCCTGAGCCAGCAGATCAACGACCTGTCCGACCTGCTGGCGCTCGAGCGCAAGGCCAACGCCGATCTCAGGCTCAACGTGGCGCAGCTGTCGAGCCAGCTCCAGGCGGTCGACGCCGAGCGCGACCAGCTCACCAACCGCGTCGCCGAGCTCAGCGACAAGGCGGACGAGGCCAATGCCCAGACCAACCGCAAGACCGGCGACCTCGCGGCCCGCCTCGGCGCGGCGCAGCAGCAGATCGCCGAGCGCGACGCCAAGCTCGCCGAGGCGCAGAGCACCATCGACCAGCTCAACCAGAACATCCTGGCGCTGCGCCAGCAGCTGCAGCAGATCGCCGCGGCGCTCGACGCGTCGGAGGCCAAGGACAAGCAGCAGCAGGTGCAGATCGCCGATCTCGGCAAGCGCCTCAACGCCGCGCTAGCCACCAAGGTCGAGGAGCTCGCCCGCTACCGCTCGGAATTCTTCGGTCGGCTGCGCCAGGTGCTGGGCGACCGCCCCGACATCCGCATCGTCGGCGACCGCTTCGTCTTCCAGTCGGAGGTGCTGTTCCCGCAGGCCAGCGCCGACCTCACCGACGACGCCAAGAAGCAGCTCCTGGTGGTGGCGCAGGCGCTCAAGGACATCGCCGCCAAGATCCCGCCGGACATCAACTGGGTGCTGACCGTCGACGGCTACACCGACAAGCGCCCGATCAACACCCCGCAATTCCGCTCGAACTGGGAGCTGTCGACCGCCCGCGCCATTTCGGTGGTGCGCTTCTTCATCGATCAGGGCGTTCCGGCCAACCGTCTGGCCGCGGCGGGGTTCGGCGAATACCAGCCGATCGATCCCGGCAACACCGAGGCCGCCTACCGGCGCAACCGCCGCATCGAGCTGAAGCTCACCGAGCCCTGAGCCGCACCCGCCGAAAAGTCGAAGCCGCGGAGCGTTGCGCTCCGCGGCTTCGGTTGGCCTTCGGATGTCGCCGCCGCGACGTTCCGTGGGGGAGCGTCGCGGCGGCGAGCGACCGAACTACTTCTTCTTGGCCTTCTTGCGCTTCGCGGCTTTCTTCCGCTTCGGCGCCTTCTTCGCCGCGCCCTTGGAGGCCGCGGCCTTGGCACGTTTACGTCTTGCTTTCATGAGTTCAAACCCCCTGTGCCGACGAAACGCTGGAAATTCTATGAAAGTCGCCACCGAAAGTCGAATGGAAATGCGCGAAAAGCGGGGGCAAGAGGCGATTTTGGGTGTCAAACGGTGCGAAAACGGAGTCGCCGAGCGCAATTCGCGCGATATTCGCCGGCGATTTCCCGGCGAATCGGCAGCGATGCGGAGTTGCGCGACGCGATTCGCTTCGCTATAAAGCCGCAGCTTTTCCGGAGCCAAGCGATGAAAGAGGGCATTCACCCCGACTATCACGAGATCACTGTCGTGATGACCGACGGCACGAGCTACAAGACGCGCTCGACCTACGGCAAGCCGGGCGACAC
>JASHTP010000196.1 GCA_030040495.1 Alphaproteobacteria bacterium | reverse complement strand
GAACGCGACGCTCAGGGCGCGCCTCGCCGCGCTCGCCGCCGCCGAGGGTTTCGCCTTCCGCGCGCCGCCGCCCGCGCTCTGCACCGACAACGCCGCGATGATCGCCTGGGCCGGGCTCGAGCGGCTGAAGCTCGGCCTCGGCGATCCTCTCGATTTCGCGCCGCGCCCGCGCTGGCCGCTCGATCCCGAGGCGGTGTCCGCCATGGGAGCGGCTCAGGAGAGGGCGAGGCCGATCGCGAGCAGGATCGAATAGACGAGACCGAGCGCCGCCTGCTTGGGCGTCATCGGCTCGAGCGCCTCGCGCGGCTGTGCGGTGGCGACCGTCCGCAGGATGCCGATCGCGTGCGGCGCCGTCGCCAAAGGCAGCAGCACCCACCAGCGATAGCCGAGGCCGAGCCAGAACCAGAGCGGCGCGAGGTAGGCGAAGCCGGTCAGGATGCAGACCTCGGCGCGGCTCCAGCCGCGGCCGAAACGGACCGCGCCGGTCCGCCAGCCCTTGGCCTCGTCGAACTCGCGGTCGCGGATGTCGTCGATGACCAGCACGGAGGTGACGAGAGTCCCGACCGGCAGCCCGACCAGATAGGCGCTTTCCGGCAGCGCGCCGAGCACGGTCAGCGCCGCCGCGGCGCCGCCCGCCCTGGCCGCGGCCTGCACGTAATAGGCGGCGGCTACGGCAAAGACGCCGAACATTGCGATGAAGACCGGATCCGCCAGCCCCCGGCGCGCCAGGGTCAGGGGACCGGCGGCATAGGAGAGGCTCGCCGCCATGCCGATGCCGCCGATCACCGCCACCGGCCAGCCGGCGACGTGGAGGAGATAAGGGCCGGGAAGCATGGCCAGCACCATGCACAGGATGATCGCCGCCCTGAGCGCGGAAAGCTTGAGCGTGCCGTCGGCGAGGGCGTCGTTGAGCTCCGGATGCTCGCGGACGTCGCCATGCCGCGCCAGCAGCAGGTAATGGTCGGTGAAGACGCCGCCGACATGGATGAGCCAGCTGGCGAGAAAGCCGAGCAGCAGGGGCAGCGCGGCGAAGACGTGGTCGTGGAGCGCCAGCCCCGCGGCGACGATCACCGGCGCGGCCGCCGTCGGCAGCGTGTGTCCGGGATAGAGCATGAGATCGACCCAGATCTTGCGCTTCGACGTCGGCATGTGCTCCTCGTTCGGCGGCCCCGAAAGCGGCCGTCTCGGCAAGCGGTCAAGCTATCCCGATTTTCGCCCGCCGCGCTGAGGCAAATCAAATCCCGCCGGCGCCGAGTGACGGCAGCGCCTTGCACCGGTCGGCTGGGGTCGGTAGCGTCGGCGGTCGATGACGGTGGAAGCGGCAGCTTTGCCCACGCTGCGGCGCCGGCGGCCTTGGCTTGCGGCGCTGCTTTCCTTCGTCTGCGTCGGCCTCGGCCAGCTCTACAACGGCGAGTGGCGCCGCGCCCTCGGCTTCTGTCTCGCCTTCGTTCTCGCCGACGGCTTTATCGCGCTGACCTTCGGCGTGGCGACGCCAAGTCTCCTCACCGTCATGTGGCTGCTCGCGCTTGCGCTGGCAGGCATCGGGCTCCGCATTGGCGCGGCCGTCGATGCTTTCCGCCGCGCCCGCCGCATCGGCGCAGCGGGGTTGCGGCGCTTTCAGCGAGGCTGGGTGTATGCGACGGCTCTGGTCGTCATTGCGCTGTTGGAATTTGCGATAACGCGGTCACCGACGGCTTGGCGCAGCTATTCGATACCGAGCGCGTCGATGATGCCGACGCTGGAGCCCGGCGACTATGTCTTCGCCGAGCGCGGCTATTTTCATCGTCACGCCGCCCGCCGCGGCGATCTCGCGGTCTTCCGCTCCCCGGGGAGCCGCAGCGTCGACTATGTAAAGCGTATCATCGGGGTGCCCGGCGACCGCGTCGCGCTGAGCGACGGCGATGTCTATCTCAACGGCAAGCGCCTCGATCGGCGGCGCATCGCCGACTTCGCGCCGGCCGAAGAGAAGTCGCCCATCCCGCAGTTCGTCGAGGTCCTGCCCGACGGGCGTCGCTATCCCATCCTTCACGCGTCGGGGCTCGATGCGCTCGACACGCTGGCGGAGACCACCGTCCCGCCCGGGCGCTACTTCGTGCTTGGCGACTATCGCAGCCAGTCCATGGACAGCCGCGTGCCGGAAATCGGCTTCGTTCCGGCCGACGACCTGACGGACCGGCCCTATCTGATTTTCTGGTCCCGCTCGCTCGGCCGCATCGGCATGGGGGTCGATTGAAGCCGCCATCGGGCGACACGGCCGTCTCTCGAACGACCGGCGCCCACGGCGCCTGATCGGCGGATATCTTCGCACCGCGGTGCTTGGACCGCGGCCGTTCGGCGAGCCGGCGCCGCTCCCGCGACGGTGCGTTTCGCCGCAGGACCGGGCGGCGCCGATCCGCTATCCTCGGCTTCGATGCAGCGGATCGGCATCATCGGCGGCGGCGCCTGGGGAAGTGCGCTCGCGCTGACGGCGCGGCGTGCCGGGCGCACGGTCGTGCTCTGGGCGCGCGAGGCGGAGGTGGTGACCGCGGTCAACCGCGACCACGCCAATCCGCTGTTCCTGCCGGGGATCGCGCTCGACCCGGCGATCCGCGCCACCGATGCGCTTGCCGAGGCGGTGGCGGGCGC
>JASHTP010000195.1 GCA_030040495.1 Alphaproteobacteria bacterium | reverse complement strand
CGCCGCGGTTTCACGATCGTCTTCGACGCAAAGGATACGCTTGCGGGCTTCAGCCATGGACAAGGGACCAATCGACCGGGGCATTACTGAGAAAAATCACTGTCATCAATACGGGCAGCACCTTACCTCTGCCGCCCCCGGCCGCGGAACTGTGACAAATCGCAGTTGTTTGCCCCTAGGCCCTGGAATATTTTAATGTTTTCCTTATATCTGGCGCGGCTGGACACAGATGGCGCAAACCCGCTCGATCAAATTTCACTTCTCCTTGGTCTTCCTGCTGCTGCTGCTGTTCGTCGTCGTCCTCGGCCTGTTCAGCCTGTGGGACCTCAAAGGCTACCACGCGATCACAGCGGACATCCGGGACCGTTATCTACCGAATACCCAGTATCTCGGCGATCTCAACAATTTCACCTCCGATTTCCGCGCGGCGGAGGCGACCGCGCTGCTGTCGTCCAGCGCGACCGAGGTCGCTGCGAACCAGCGCGACGTCGAGCAGCTCGACCGCAGGATCACCCTCGCCCAGCACAGTTACGAGCATGTTCGCCATGCTCCCGCCGAGACCGATCGCTATGCCGATTTTTCGGCAAAATGGTACGCCTACCGGATGCTGGCCGACCAGGTGATCGCGCTGTCGCGCGCGAACCGGAAGCCGGACGCCTCGACGATCTACATGACGATCTCCCGTCGGGCCTATGACGCGGCAAGCGACGCGCTCGACCAGCTCACCGAGGACAACAGACAGGCTGCGAACGACGCCAGCAAGCTGGCGGACTTGTCCTACCGGCAGGCGCGGTGGCTCACCACCCTCGCCGTCGTCATGGCGGGATTGATCGTCGTGGGCGGGCTCGCGCACGTCAGACGCTCTATCCTCGTTCCCGTGCTCGACCTTGCGACACGCATGCGCCGTCTCGCCGACAATGTGAGGGATGTCGAGATCAACGGCGTCGAACGCCGCGACGAGATCGGCGAGATGGCGCGCGCCGTGGTGGTGTTTCGCAACAACGCGATCGATCTCGCCGTCAGTCAGCAGGCGCTCGCCCAGCAGGCTTCGATGCTCGGCGAGAAGCTGGCGCACGAGCAGCAGCTCACCCAGCTTCAGCGCAACTTCGTGTCCATGGCCTCGCACGAGTTCCGCACGCCGCTCACCATCATCGACGGTCACGCGCAACGTCTGATCAACGCGCGCGACCGCCTCAGCCCCGAAGACGTGGCCGAGCGCGCCGGGAAAGTCCGCGTCGCCGTCACGCGCATGACCAATGTGATCGAGAATCTCATCGATTCCTGTCGCCTGATCGACGGCGATGCCGAGCTTTATTTCCACCCGAGCGAATTCGATATGAACGAGCTGATTCACGAGCTCTGCCATTTGCATCGGGAGCTGTCGCCGACCGCGCACATCCTCGAGAATGCGAACGCCCGTCCCTTGACGATGGTCGGCGACCAGAAGCTGCTCTTCCAGGTCTTCAACAACATCATCTCGAACGCCGTCAAATATTCGCCGCGGGGCGGCATCATAAAGGTCGCCGCGAAGATGAACGGCGGGCAGATCGAAGTCACGGTGGAGGATCAGGGGCTCGGAATTCCGGAAGCGGATCGTGAGCGGCTGTTCGAGCGCTATTATCGCGGCAGCAACGTGTCGGGAATCGTCGGAACCGGGATCGGGCTCTACCTCGTCAAGACCGTCGTCGATCTCCATGGCGGCACCGTCGCGGTCGAGAGCAAGGAAGGCGAGGGATCGCGCTTCCTGGTGCGACTTCCGCCGCTTCCGCCGTTGCGGCGCGCACGGTCCTTGCCCTACCCGAGCCAACGCAAGCCCGCAACCAGCGACGCCGTAACGTCCTGAGCACGCCGCGCCCGCTCTTGCCCGTCGTCGTTCGCCGTCCGAACCTGGGTCGGCCTGCGGGGACACCGGCAATGCCGACGGCTGGTCTTGGCGCGGTCGGATCGGGCAATGGTGCCATTTCCGATCTGGGCGGCTTTCGGGACGCTGACTGAAGCGCGGCGAGCATCGGTCACGCGGGCACGCCGCGCCCGGTTGTGATCTTGCCGAAGGATCGCCTCGACGCCAGCGGCTCCCTCGCGAGGACGCGATGGCGTCCCCCGCGGACGATCGCGCCTCTCTCGCGGCGATTTCCTCGCCGCCGGTCGGGCGACCTGTCCCTCGAGTCCCTACCGCAATCCAGACGCCGATAACGCAAGCGTCACATCGGTGTCAGTCGCGCGCAATCTCCCGCGGATATCGTTCGGAGTGTTCATCTCTTGCGCCATCGATCACGGGGGAGCCACGCGATGCGAAGGATGTCATCCACGCGAAAATGCTTTGCCTACATAGCGATGACGGCGATGGCGGCCAATCTGCTGACGCCGATTGCCGCAGTCGCCACGGAAAACGGCAGCAAACCGAACCATCGCGACGGCATCCCCGGCGCCGTGGCCGGGGCCGCGGGCGAGAATTTTGCCCTCAGGCCGATGCCGCTCGACGTCAATGACGGCAACACGCGGACGCCGATCAAGCATGTCATCGTCATCATCGGCGAAAACCGCAGCTTCGATCATGTCTTCGCAACCTACCAGCCGACCGCGGGAAGCACGGTTTGGAACCTGCTTTCCGAAGGCATCGTGAACGCCGACGGGACGCCGGGACCCAACTACAAGTCGGTCTATCAAGCGATGGCCCAGGATCGGGCCCCCGGTCCCTACAGCATAAGCCCGGGCGGCAAGTCGATCCCCAAGACGCTGCCGCCGCCGCTCGTCGGCGGTCCGAGCACGCCGTATTTTTCGTCCGTTGCCGAAGCCGAGGTGGCCGAGAACGGCCTGCCGCCGGACTATTACCAATACCTGACCACGGGTGGAACCGGACAGACCTCCGGCACGCCCGACCAGCGCATCACCTATGACGGGCAGCCCGTGACCAGCCTGCCGCCGGGGCCCTTCCAGCTCACCTCCGCGACGATGCCGTACGATGCCTACACGGCGAGTCCGGTTCATCGCTTTTACCAGATGTGGCAGCAGCTCGATTGCGATATCAGCCACGCATCATCGTGGAACGCGTCCGGCTGTCTCGCCGATCTCTTCTCCTGGGTCGAGGTCACGGTCGGCGCCGGCACCAACGGCCAGCCGCAGCCGACGCCCTTCACCGACGAGACGACCGGCGAAGGTTCGGCTGCGCTGGGCTTCTACAACGTCTCGACCGGCGACGTTCCCTATTTCAAGTCCCTCGCCGATCAGTACGCGATGAGCGACAATTTCCATCAGTCGGTCAACGGCGGCACGGGCGCCAATCACATCATGCTGGGCCATGGCGATGCGGTCTGGTTCAGCGACGGCCGCGGCAATCCCCAAATCCCCCCGAACAATGTCGAGGTGGCGGCGGGAACCGAGAATCAGGGCATTGTCGCCGAAATCGAGAACCCGAATCCGGCCCCGGGCACCAACAACTGGTATACTGAGGATGGATACGGGGCCGGCTCCTATGGCTCGCCCTCTTCCGGCGGCGGTTCCTACAGCAATTGCGCCGATCCGGCTCAGCCCGGCGTGAGCGCGGTCCTGAACTATCTGAGTTCGCTGCCGCGCGCGGTCGATCCGAATTGCCAGCCCGCCCATTACTATCTGCTCAACAACTACAACCCCGGGTATTTCGGCGACGGCAGCAACGCTTATACCGATCTCAACAACGACAATACGGTGTTCACCATCCCGCCGTCTTCCGTGCCGACCATCGGCGACACCTTGATGACGAGCAACATCTCCTGGGCCTATTTCGGCGATCAGTGGAACCGCTATGTCCAGGACCCCTACGATCTCAGCCCGCTTGATGCCTATTGCAACATCTGCAATCCGTTCCAGTACGAGACCGAGATCATGGCCAATGCGCAGGTGCGCACCACCCACATGCTCGATACGGCCGACCTCTACGCTGGCATCGCCAACGGCCAGTTGCCCGCGGTGTCCTTCGTCAAGCCGAGCGGTTTCGTCGACGGCCATCCGGCCTCGTCGAAGCTCGACCTGTTCGAGGGTTTCGTGAAGAAGATCGTGGACGAGGTCAAGGCTCAGCCCGCTCTGTGGGCCAGCACCGCGATCTTCGTCACCTTCGACGAAGGCGGCGGCTACTGGGATTCGGGCTACGTGCAGCCGATCGATTTCTTCGGCGACGGCACGCGCATCCCGCTCATCGTGGTGTCGCCCTACACCCAGGCCGGCCACATCTCGCATGCCTATGCCGACCATGTCTCGATCCTGAAATTCATCGAGCGGAACTGGTATCTGAGGCCCGTCACGGCGCGCAGCCGCGACAACCTCCCCGATCCGAGAACCGCCCCGGACAATCCTTATGTTCCCGTGAACGGCCCGGCGATCGACGACCTGTTCGACCTGTTTCACTTTCCGTCGAACGGCTGAGACAGCCGCACGAGTTCGGCCGGGAGGGGCGCTGCGCCCCTCCCGGTTTTTTTCTCTCGCCGACATTGCGCAGCGCTGCGCCGGGGGATGTCGTCCAGCGCTGGTCGAGGCTCGGCCTAAAAGCCTGCCTCGGTCAGCGGCGTGAGCCTGGTCTGAAGCGCGCTTCGGCCGCGCAGCCTTCGCCAGCCGACCCGCCCGCTTCGCGGACGAACCTTCCGGGGCCGAGCTGGCGGCTATCTTGGGGGCTTGATGCCGTCCTTCTCCGCGACGATCCCCAAGGCGATGAGGTCGCCATCCTCTTCCTTGGCGACGAGCAGCACGGTGTCCGCACCCGGCTTCAACAGACTCTGATCTGCCGGGACGTAGGCCACGACCGGTACGGCCCGGCCGACATCGATGTCGATCGACTCCGACCTTCCGGTGGCCTTGTTCTGGAAGCTGAGCGTGACCGTCTCGCCGTCCGAGGAATCGACCATGGCGGCGACGGTGGCGTTGGTCATGCTTCTTTCGGCGCCCCCGTAACGGCCCTCGCCGACGCCACGCATGGCCGCGGGAAAGATGTGAACCTCGGTGGCGTGCAATTTCTGGTCGGTTCCCCGGCTCGCCGTCACGCCGATGAAATCGAACGGCTTGATGTCGGTCAGGCGGCGCGCGTCGACGCCCGAGATGCTGGTCTTGGCCGTCAGCTCCAACGTCAATTCGCCGCCCTTGTCGGTCTTCACCGTCAGCATTTTCTTGTCGAGCTTTTCGATGGTCGCGCGGATGCGGACCGGCATTCGCGGGGAAGCCTTCGCGCTGGCCTGCGCGCCGGACGGTGCCGCCGCGAGCATCAGCGCGGCGACGGCAAGAAGAGATCGTGCCTGCTTCATAGGACCTTCCTGGCGTCCCTCCTGTTGTCGAATGCCGGTGCCTTGGCGCCGCAGCCGCTCGGCTCTCGCCGCAGGCTGCGGCCTCCGCCGATCGCCCCGAACGGGAGGCGGGAGGCGCGCGCGTCTAAGGCGGATGCCGGGCGATCGCCGGGAAAGCCCGCGCGGGACACGAGCCTGAGCGTTATCCCCCTCGAGTTTCGCCGGGGATGATGACGCCGTCATGTCGGCTGCGAGTGGAATGTGTTTCAGACCGGCAGAACCCTGCAACCGCCGGATCTGTCCGCAAGCGGCGCCGCGTGGCCTCGGATATGACGACCGGGCCGAGACCGCGGATCGCCCTGGCGCGGCCTTATCGCTCGTTGGCCGCCGCGAGCGCGCCGGCCTCGCTTTCGTCCTCCCCCGCGAGCCAGCGCGCGGCGGCGTCATAGCCGCGCTGCTCGAGCCGCGACAGGAACGACCAGTCGAGGTTCAGCGGACTGGCCTGCGCCAGCATCTCGACCGCGTGCTCGGCGGCGATCCGGTGCAGCCGGAAACGCTGGATCCGGCGGCAGAGGCGCGAGCGGAAGAAGCGCTCCCGCTGGCACAGCTCGCAGAGATCGGCGAGCGCCTCCATCTCCCGGCGCAGCGGGCCGTTGAAGGTGATCTGGCTCAGCCGCCGCGTGATGTCGCGCGACAGCCGCGGCACGCCCTCATGCCGCTCCGGGGTGAGCTGGACCAGGACGATGTCGTCGGCGTGCGACTGCACGACCAGCTCGCGGAGCGGCGGGTTGGCGCTGTAGCCGCCGTCCCAATAACATTCGCCGTCGATCTCCACCGCATGGCTGATCTGCGGCAGGCAGGCCGAGGCGAGCACCGCCTCGAGCGTGATCTCGTCCTCGCGGAAGAGGCGCAGTTGCCCGTCCCTGACGCGCGTGGCGGCGATCAGCAGCCGCACCGGCGAGCTGCGCCGCAGCCGCTCGAAATCCACCTCGGCCGCCAGCAGCCGGCGCAACGGGTTGAGCCCGAGCGGATTGAGCTGATAGGGCGAGAACATGCGCGCCGAGAGATCGAGCGCGCTCGATCCCGCGATCGCCGCGGTGTGGGCGAAGCTGCCGAACGGGGCGAGCGGCGAGGCGTCGCTCACGCGCTTCCAGAAGCGCCGGAGCCCGGTGCGCGCCGCCTGCGGACCCCTGGCGGCGAGGCCGTTGGCGAGAATGACGGCGTTGACCGCGCCGGCGCTCGCGCCGCTGATGGCGTCGAGGACGATGCCGTCTTCTTCGAGCATCCGATCGAGCACGCCCCAAGTGAAGGCGCCGAAGGAGCCGCCGCCCTGGAGCGCCAGAGCGAGCGGCCGCTGCTCCACCCCGCGCCGCGCCCGGCGCAGCGCCGGTGCCAGCAAGGCCCGGTACCAGGAGCGCCGCGCCGGCGCCGCGCCCGCGCCCGGAGAGATCGTCGCCGGTTCCTGCTGCATTGCACTATCCACGGCCATCGCGAAGGTTCCCGAGCCCGATTCAGATGGGCCGGACCAGCCCTCTTTACCAGAGCCGCCACCGCTTCGGTCTCGTAACTTTTCGAAATAAAATTAAGA
>JASHTP010000194.1 GCA_030040495.1 Alphaproteobacteria bacterium | reverse complement strand
GCGACAACCGCGTCCACCGCCTCACCGAGGCGCGCTTCGCCGCCTTCGCCGATCAGCTCGCCGCGCTCGCCCGCGCCGGCTATGGCATCGCCGTCACGCCGTCGCGGCGCACCGGCGCCGAGAACCAGCGGCGGCTGCGCGAGCGCCTCGCAGGATTGCCGGCCTTCATCTGGGACGGCAGCGGCGACAATCCCTATTTCGGCCTGCTCGGCCTCGCCGACGCAGTGCTGGTGACCGAGGATTCGGTGTCGATGGTGAGCGAGGCCGCCGCCACCGGCAAACCGGTGCATGTCGTCGAGCTCGAGGGCGGCTCGGGGAAATTCGCGCGCTTCCATCAGGCGATGCGCGAGGCCGGCATCACCCGCCGCTTCACCGGCGCGATCGAGAGCTGGCGCTATGCGCCGCCCGACGACACCGCGCGCGCCGCCGCCGAGATCCGCCGCCGGCTGGCGCTGCGGCTGCCCGAGGTCGCCTGAGATGAGCCGCGCCGTCGCCGCCTATGTCGCGGCGCTGGCGCTCGCCACCGCGCTCTTCCTGCTCTTCCCTGGCGTCGATCTTTGGGCCGCCCGCCTGTTCTATCGCCCGGACGCGGGCTTTTTCCTGTCGCACTGGCCGCCGGTGCGCGCCGTCTATGTCGGCGTCCCCTACCTCGTCGACGCCGTCATCGTCGCCGTGCCCGCCGTCTATCTCGTCTCGCTGCGGCGCGGCCGGCCGCTCTGGCGCATCGACGGGCGCGCCTGCGCCTTTCTGCTGCTGGCGCTGGCGCTGGGGCCGGGCCTCGTCGTCAACGCTCTGCTCAAGGATCACTGGGGCCGGGCGCGGCCGGCGCAGGTGGAAGCCTTCGGCGGCAGCGCGCGCTTCACCCCGGCGCCGCTCCCCGCCGATCAATGCGCGCGCAACTGCTCCTTCCCCGCCGGCCATCCGGCGATCGGCTTCTATCTCGTCTCCTTCGCGCTCCTCATCCCCGAGCGCCGGCGCCGTCGCGCGGCGATCGCCGGCGCCGTCGCGCTGGGCGCGGTCTTCGGGCTGGCGCGCATGGCCCAGGGCGGGCATTTCCTCTCGGACGTGGTGTTCTCCGGCTTCATCGTCTGCGGCGTGAGCTGGCTGCTCCACCGCGTCATTTTCGCCGACGACCCTCTCGCCCGCCGGCTCGAGGCAGTCGCCCCGCCGCGCCGGCTGGCGCTGCCGGCGCTGCTGCTGCTCGCGGTGCTGCTGCTCTCGATCGCCTTCGTCGACCGGCCGGCGGCGCGCTACTTCCACGACGCCGACCCGCAGCTCCGCCAGGCCTTCACGGTCATCACCCAGTTCGGGCTGGGCAAAGGCTACCTCATCGTCACCGCCCTGCTCTTCCTGGCGCTGCGCGCCGGCGCCGCTTCGGTGCGCGACACGCGGCTGGCGGCGCGGCTCCGGCACCAGGCCTGGCGCGCGCTCTATCTCTTCGTCGCGGTGGCGGGGTCGGGACTCGCCGTCGACCTCACCAAGGTGATCTTCGGCCGCGCCCGGCCGAAGCTGCTCTTCGCCGACGGCTTCTACGGCTTCAGCTGGGGCGCGCTGCGCTCGGACTACTGGTCGTTCCCCTCGGGCCACGCCACCACCATGGGGGCGCTGGCGGTGGGACTGTCGCTGCTCTGGCCGCGCGGCCTGCCGCTCTTCCTCGTCGCCGCGCTGCTGGTAGCGGCGAGCCGCATCATCGTCACCGCGCATTATCTGAGCGACGTGCTCGCCGGCGCGGCGCTCGGCGCGGTCATGGCCTGGGCGATCTGGCAGGGCTTCGCCCGCGCCGGCGTCGCGCTCGGCCGCGCGCCTCAGCCCGCGGCGCCGCTCGAGCGGTAGCCCTCGAAGCCGCGCAGCCAATAGATCCGGTAGGTGCGCAGCGTCTGGCGGTCGAGCGGGATCAGGATCTGCTGCACCACCGGGTCGACGCTCTTGAAGCGCGCCAGGATGCGCTGCACGTCGTCCTTCGCGTTGGCCACCAGCATGAAGTCGCGGCCGATGTCGCGCGCCGGATCCGCCGTCAGGTCGAAGCCGTCATGGATGCCGCCCTCGCCGTTCCATTTGAGCGCGTCGAAGGGATGCGGCCGCACGTAATAGATGAGCGCCGCCATGGCCTCGCGATCGTCCGACATCAGCAGCACGCCGGGATGGCGCGCCAGCAGCTCGCCGACGCCGCGCCCGAGCGTCTTCCAGCCGCGCAGCCGGTGCAGCGGATCGTAGCGCGCCGGCAGGTCGAAGCCGACGAGCGGCAGCAAATCGTGCGCGCCGAAGACGGCGACGGCGAGGGCCACATCGAGCGCGACCGAGACGGCGACCAGCCGGGTGCGGCCCTCAGCCAGCAGCCACGCCACCACCAGCACCACCGCCGAGACGAAAGTCGGCGCCGACCAGTTCGGCTGGGCGCGCGACAGGAAGCTCACCACCAGCATCATCGCCAGCGTCGGCAAGGCGAAGCAGGCCAGCAGCGCGGCGCGGCGGTCGCCGAGGCGGCGCGGCGCCAGCGCCAGCAGCGCGAGCAGGCCGCCGAAGAAGATCGGCCCGAAGACGCCGAACTGCGAGCCCAAAAACTCGAGGAACATCGCGGGATGGAACAGCGGGCCGCCGAGATCGGCGTTGGCACGCGTGTGCTGGTAGCTGACGAAGTGGTGCTGCGCGTTCCAGACGAAGTTCGGCGCGTAGATCGCGAGTGCGAGCAGGATGGCGCCGAAGAAGCGCTTCAGGTGCCGCCGCTCGTCGCGGAAGAGCAGCAGGAAGAGCAGCGCCGAGAGCAGCCAATAGGCCATCGCGTATTTGCCGAGCAGGCCGAAGCCCGCGGCGACGCCGACCATGATCCACCAGCGCCCGCCGCCGGGCTCGCGCGCGCGGACGAAGGCGTAGAGCGCCACCGCCCAGCAGAACAGCAGCGGCGCGTCGGTCGAGATGATCGCCGCCGAGACCGAGACGCCGGGCAAGGTCGCGTAGGCGATCGAGGACCAGAGCGCCGTACGCGCGTCGTAGAGCCGGCGCGCCAGGTGATAGAGAACGAGCGCGGTGGCGAAATGCAGCAGCGGCGCCGCCAGCCGGATCGCCGCCTCGTTGTCGCCGAGGAGGCCGGTGGTGAGCGCGATGAGCCAGGCGACCAGCGGCGGCTTCGAGTAGTAGCCGAAGGCAGGATGCAGCGACCACAACCAGTACTGCGCCTCGTCGGGGTAGAGATCGGCGCGGCCGAGGCCGAGCCAGACGAGGCGCGCCAGGGTCACGGCGAAGACCGTCCACAGCGCGATGCGCCAGGAGCGCTCTTCCGCCGCCACCGTCTCTCGCGTCACCCTGTCGCCGCTCACCGCCATGGCGGCGGAGCCTAGCGGGACGACACGCTCGCCGCCACCCGCCTTCCGCTCGAGGCGGCGCCGTCGCCCGCGCCCGCGGCAGGCGGAAAAGGCGTGCTCGCTGCCACCGGAGGTTGGTCTAGCATTCGCCGCCCCTGCTTGCTAAGTCATGGTTTGGTCCCAGGAACGCCAGATCGCCGGCAATGCCACTCAGGATCGAGACTTTCAGCAACCGAAGCGGCGGCAATGCCTTCTTCAAGGCGGTGACGCACCCGCTGGCGGCGCGCGCCATGACGGACCTGCTCGCGCGACTGGGCGGCGGCAAGCTGGCAGTCTACGATCCCGAGGGCTGCGTCGACGGGCTTTCCGACCTCTATGATTTCGGCGCGCTCGACATCGCCGGCTGCTACGTCCAGGACGTGACCGCGATCGGTCGGCCGGTGCTCGGCCGGCGCGCCCTGCCGGTGACCGAGATCGGCCAGTCCGGCGCACGCCTCGTCTTCGTCGCCGCCTTCGACGCGGCACGCGCCATCGACCATATCCGCCACCTCTTGCCGGCGGGCGCCGAAGCGCTGAGCCTCGACGCGATCCGTCTGCCGGAGGCGCTGCTGTCGAACCCGCGGCGCTATCTCGATCCCCTCAACTTCGCCACCAACTTCGTCTTCTTCCGCGAGGCGGCGGGGCTATCGACGCGGCTGGTCACCGCGAACTACTGGGCGGGCTACGGCGCGGGCCAGGTGAAGCTCTGGCTGCTGCTCTTCGGCGAGAGCGGCGAGGCGCTGGCGGAATGGACCGAGGATGTCGCGCCCGGAGCGGCGTCGATCACCCTCGACAGCCGCGAGATCAGGCACCGCTTCGCCCTGCCGGAATTTACCGGCCAGCTCTTCCTGCACGTGGTCGGCGCGGTCGGCCACGACGTGGTGAAATACGCGCTCGACACCTTCGGCGGCGGGGCCGAGGCGTGCCTTTCCTGCACCCACGACGCCAATTCCTGGCCGGCCGACTTCTACGCCGGGCTGCCGGCGCCGGCCGCGGGCGAGCGCGTCATTCTCTGGCTGCAGAACAGCCAGCCCTGCCCCATCCCGGCGAACGCCATCGGCCTCAACCTGATGGGCGACGCGGCGGTGGCGCGAATCGCCCGCCCGATCGCGCCCTTCGCCAGCCGCGCCCTCGACGTGGCCGAGCTGCTGCCGCGGGCGCGCTGGCCGCAGCAGCTCGAGATCCGCGCCGGCAAATATGTGGTGCGGCCGCGCTACGAGATCGTCGCCGGCGGCCGGCGGCGCATCGCCCACGTCAATGTCGAGCGCAGCGACCTCGAGCCGGACCCCGCCATCGCCGAGCTCGGCAATCTGCTGGGCAAGGGCTACCTGCTGCCGGCGCCGGTGCTGCCGCGGCGGACCTGGCGCTCGCTGGCGCTGCCGACGCCGATGGCGACGACGCAGCAGGAGCTGCCGGTCGGAATCGTCGTCTATGACGGCTCCGGCCGCGAAGCGGCGCGCCGGCGGCTCGGCCGGCTGAAACGCAGCGACAGCGTCGCGCTCGAGCTCGACGAGATCGTCAACGGCGCCGAGCTCGCCTCCGGCTACGGCCATGTCGAGCTGGTCTACGATTTCGCCGAGGGCGGCGCGGCCGACGGCTGGCTGCACGGGCTCTTCCGCTACGAGGACCGCGCCAGCGGCCATGCCGCGGAGACCAGCTTCGGCGCGCACGTCTTCAACACGGTGCTGACCTACCGGGGCGAGCCGCAATCCTATGCTGGGCGCGCGCCGGGACTGTCGACGCGGCTCTTCCTGCGGCTCGGCGAGGCGCCGCTCGACACGCTCTGCCATCTCATCTATCCCGCCTCGACGCCGTGGCACGCCCGGAGCGCGACCGACCTCGTGCTGCACGACGGCGCCGGACGCGAAGTGGCGCGCCGGCGCGTCGCCATCCCGTGCTCGGGCTCGCTATTCTGGCGCTATGCCGAGATGTTCGACGCGGACGCGCGCGCGCGCGCCGGCGCCGGCGCCTACGTCGTCATCCGCGACGTGACCTGCCGGCTCTTCGGCTACCATGGGCTCGTCGCCGAGGATGGCGCCTTCAGCCTCGATCACATGTTCGGCTTCTGATCGCCCGGAACCGCTCCCGTATGACCCAACGGCACCACACCAAGTTCCTGATCATCGGCTCGGGCCCCGCCGGCTACACGGCGGCGGTCTACGCCGCGCGCGCCAATCTGCAGCCGATCATGGTGCAGGGGCTGCAGCCCGGCGGCCAGCTCACCATCACCACCGACGTCGAGAACTATCCCGGCTTCGCCGAGGTGATCCAGGGGCCGTGGCTGATGGAGCAGATGCACAGGCAGGCCGAGCATGTCGGCACGCGGATCGTCACCGACATGATCGTCAAGGCCGATCTCGGCAAGCGGCCGTTCACCTGCATCGGCGACAGCGGCGACGTCTATGTCGCGGACACCCTCGCCATCTGCACCGGAGCGCAGGCGCGCTGGCTGGGATTGCCGAGCGAGGAGAAGTTCC
>JASHTP010000193.1 GCA_030040495.1 Alphaproteobacteria bacterium | reverse complement strand
ACGACGACGATCAGGCCGATAACCGCGTTCCGTTTCATGAACCCTCGCCGGCCCTTGCCAAGAGCGGCCGGTTCGGCATTCTAGCGCCGCTCGACAACCCTGGGGAAGCACACACGCCATGGCGGCGATCAACCGGCTTTGCGTCTATTGCGGCTCGTCGCGCGGCACCGACGACCGCTACCGCGAGGCCGCGGTGCGGCTCGGCACGCTGATCGCCGAGGCCGGCATCGAGCTGGTCTATGGCGGCGGCCGAGTCGGGCTGATGGGGCTCATCGCCGACGCCGCGCTGGCGCGCAACGGCCGCGTTACCGGCGTCATTCCCGGCCATCTGCACGACCGCGAGGTGGCGCATCCCAACGCGCGCCTCGTCATCGTCGCCAGCATGCACGAGCGCAAGCAGCGCCTGTTCGATCTCGCCGACGGCTTCGTCACCTTGCCCGGCGGGCTCGGCACGCTCGACGAGACCATCGAGATCGTCACCTGGAAGCAGCTCGGGCTGCACGACAAGCCGATCGTCGTCGTCGATGTCGAGGGCTATTGGGCGCCGTTCGCCGCCCTGGTCGAGCATACCATCGCACACGGGTTCGCGCCGGCGGCGGCGCGCGACTATTTCCGCACCGTCGCCTCGGTCGCGGAGGTGCTGCCCGCGCTCGCGGCGATGCCGGAGCCGTCGATCGCCGGCGACAGCCGCCTCGCCTGAACCGGCCGCGCGCTTGCGTCCGGCAGGCCCCATGCTATCTTCCGCGCCGCCTTCCGCCTCTTCCGCTGCAAGGACCCGCCGTTTATGACGAAGATCAAAGTGAAGACGCCGGTCGTCGAGCTCGACGGCGACGAGATGACACGGATCATCTGGCAGTTCATCAAGGACAAGCTGATCCTGCCCTATCTCGAGATCGACCTGAAATACTACGATCTCGGCATCCAGCATCGCGACGACACCGACGACCAGGTGACGGTCGACGCCGCCAACGCCATCGCCAAGTACGGCGTCGGCGTCAAATGCGCGACGATCACGCCCGACGAGGCGCGGGTCGAGGAGTTCAAGCTCAAGAAGATGTGGAAGTCGCCCAACGGCACCATCCGCAACATCCTCGGCGGCACCATCTTCCGCGAGCCGATCGTGTGCAAGAACGTGCCGCGCCTGGTGCCGGGCTGGACCGCGCCCATCGTCATCGGCCGCCACGCCTTCGGCGACCAGTACCGCGCCACCGACTTCGTCGTGCCGGGGCCGGGCAAGCTCACCATGAGCTTCACGCCCAAGGGCGGCGGCAAGCCGATGCAGTACGAGGTCTTCGATTTCCCCGGCGGCGGCGTCGCCATGAGCATGTACAATCTCGACGATTCCATCCGCGGCTTCGCCGCCGCGTGCTTCAATTACGGGCTGCAGCGCGGCTGGCCGGTCTATCTCTCGACCAAGAACACCATCCTCAAGGCCTATGACGGGCGCTTCAAGGATCTCTTCCAGGAAGTGTTCGATCAGGAGTTCGCCGCCAAGTTCAAGGCCAGGAAGATCACCTACGAGCATCGCCTGATCGACGACATGGTGGCTTCGGCGCTCAAATGGAGCGGCAATTTCGTCTGGGCCTGCAAGAACTACGACGGCGACGTGCAGTCCGACGTGGTGGCGCAGGGCTTCGGCTCCTTGGGACTCATGACCTCGGTGCTGCTGACGCCCGACGGCAAGACGGTCGAGGCCGAGGCGGCGCACGGCACGGTGACGCGCCATTATCGGCTGCACCAGCAGGGCAAGGAGACCTCGACCAACCCGATCGCCTCGATCTTCGCCTGGACGCGCGGCCTCGCCTATCGCGGCAGCTTCGACAACACGCCCGACGTCACGCGATTCGCCCAGACGCTGGAGAAGGTGTGCGTCGACACGGTCGAAGCCGGCTTCATGACCAAGGACCTCGCCATCCTGATCAGCCCGGACCAGCCCTGGCTTACCACCACCAAGTTCCTCGACAAGCTCGACCAGGGTTTGAAACAGGCGATGAAGTAGCCGCGAGCGCGCAGCGCTCGTCGGCTACTCCGCCGCGACCTTCGCCTTCTCCGACACCGCGCGCTCGACCGCCGCGAGCGCCGCTTCGCCCTTGCCGGCGTCGGGGCCGCCGGCCTGCGCCATGTCGGGACGGCCGCCGCCGCCCTTGCCGCCGAGCGCCTCGGCGCCGATGCGCACGAGCTCGACGGCGTTGAAGCGCTGGACGAGGTCGTCGGTGACGCCGACCACCAGCGACGCCTTGCCCTCGGCGCTCGCCACCAGCGCCACCACGCCCGAGCCGATCTGCTTCTTCATATCGTCGGCGAGGCTCTTCAGCTCTTTCGCCGGGACGTTCTCGACGGCGCGGCCGGCGAATTTGACGCCACCGATCTCCTTCGCCGCCGCCGCTTGCGAGCCGCCGCTGGTGGCGAGGAGCCGGCGCGCCTCGGAAAGCTCGCGCTCGAGGCGCTTGCGCTCTTCGAGGAGGCTTGCGACGCGCCCCGGCAGCTCGCCGCGCGTCGCGCGAAGCGCGTCGGCGGTCTGGCGCAACAACGCCTCCTCCTCATCGACATAGGCCTCGGCCGCGGCGCCGGTCAGCGCCTCGATGCGGCGCACGCCGGCGGCGACGGCGCTTTCCGAGATGATCTTGAAATAGCCGATATCGCCGGTGCG
>JASHTP010000192.1 GCA_030040495.1 Alphaproteobacteria bacterium | reverse complement strand
GATTGTCCGGCATGGGCGACGCTTTCTCCATTGCCGTCTCGGGCTTGACCGCGGCCGGACTCCGGCTCGACGCGGCGGCGAGCAACATCGCCAACAGCCAGGACACGGCGCCGCTCTCGCCGCAGCCGGGCGCGCCGCTGCCCTATCAGCCGGTCGACGTGGTGCAGAGCCATGTTTCCGGCGGCGGCACCTTGGCGACCTTCCGGCCGGTGACGCCGGCGAGCAACACCCTCTACGATCCCGGCTCGCCGTTCGCCGACGCCAACGGCAACGTCGCCGCGCCCAACACCGATCTCGCCCAGCAGCTCGTCAACACCACGGTGGCCAGCGTCTCCTACGACGCCAACGTCCGGGTGATCCAGACGGCGCAGCAGATGCAGGGCTATCTCCTCAACATCTTCACGTAGGTCTCGCCGCTACTCCTCGCGCGGCAGGGCGCTCTCGTGCCAGTGGCCGATGAGCAGGCGCGCGATGAAGCTCAGCGCGGCGAAGATGGCGATGCCGGTCGCCGCCAGCAGCAGCAGCGCGGCGAAGAGCCGCGCCATCTGCAGCCGGTAGCCGGCCTCGAGGATGCGCGAGGCGAGCCCGGTGTCGGCGCCGCCGGTGCCGGCGACGAACTCCGCCACCACCGCGCCGATGAGCGCGAGCCCGCCGCTGATGCGCACGCCGGCGAGGAAATAGGGCAGCGCCGAGGGCAGCCGCAGATGGCGCAGCGTCTGCCAGCGCGAGGCGCCGTAGAGGCGGAAGAGGTCGACCAGGTTGCGGTCGGCGCTGTTGAGGCCGAGCGTGGTGTTGGCGACGATCGGGAAGAAGGCGACGATCCAGGCGCAGACCAGCAGCGACAGGAACACCTGGTCCCTGAGCCAGATGATGATGAGCGGCGCGATCGCCACGATCGGCGTCACCTGCAGGATCACCGCATAGGGAAAGAGGCTGATCTCGAGCAGCCGCGACTGGGCGAAGAGGATCGCCAGCGCGCCGCCGACGAGGATCGCCGCGGCGAGCGCCGCGAGCGTGATGCGCAAGGTGACGAGCAGCGAGCCCAACAGGCTCGGCCCGTCGCGCCACAGCGTCTCGGCGACGAGCAGCGGTCCCGGCAGCACGTAGGGCGGCAGCCGCTCGAGCCGCACCAGCGTCTCCCAGCCGATGAGGAACAGCACGCCCACGGCGAGCGGCGCGGCGATGCGGGCGATCCGGTCGTTCATGCCATCGCCTCGCTCAGCAGCGCCGAGAGCCGCCGGCACTGCTCGACATAGGCGGGCGTGGTGCGCAGCGCGCCGTCGCGGGGATAGGGCAGCTCCACCGGCAGGTCGGCGAGGATGCGGCCGGGGCGCGGCGTCAGCACGACGATGCGGCTCGACAGGAAGACGGATTCGAAGATGCTGTGGGTGACGAACACCACCGTCCAGTGATGGCGCTGCCAGAGCCGCAGCAGATCCTCGTTGAGGCGGAAGCGGGTGAACTCGTCGAGCGCGGCGAAGGGCTCGTCGAGCAGCAGCAGCCGCGGCTCGGTGACCAGCGCGCGGGCGATCGAGACGCGCATGCGCATGCCGCCCGAGAGCTGGCGCGGATAGGCCCGCTCGAACCCCGCGAGCCCGAGCGCGGCGAGCGTCTCGGCGATGCGCGGCGCGACCCTCTCGCGGCGCTCGCCGGCGAGCCGCAGCGGCAGGTAGACGTTCTCCCACACGCTCGCCCACGGCATCAGCGTCGGCTCCTGGAAGACGAAGCCGAGATGCCGCGCGAGCCCGCTTTCGCCGTAGCGCACGCTGCCCGCGGAAGGCGGCGCCAGCCCGGCGATGATGCGCAGCAGCGTGCTCTTGCCGCAGCCCGAGGGGCCGAGCAGGCTCAGGAAGCTGCCCGGCGCGACGGCGAGGTCGATGCCGGCGAGCGCCTCGACGCCGGTGCTGAACCGCTTGCCGACACGCTCGAGCGCGACGATGGGGCCTTCGCTCATGCGCGAGGTCGCTGCAATCCGGCCGCGCGTCCTTCGACAGGCTCAGCATGATGGAGAGCGGCAATGGCATCTACCGGATGCCAAAAAGAAACTTCCTCATCCTGAGCTTGTCGAAGGACGCACGTCATCGCTGCAGCTCTGACATGGCAGCCGCGCGCCATCTAATCCCTGATGACCTCCATGCCGACGCGCTTGTTGACGAAACGCAGCGTGTAGGCCTGGCCGAGATCGAGCGTCCCGGGATAAAGCCCCTGCTGCGCCATCACCGCGAAGAAGTCGCGCCAGCGCTGGTCGCTCATGGCGCCGATGCCGTCGCTCTTGGCCTCGCCGCTGTCGACGATGCCGGCCGCCTTGATGTGGGCGATGGCGTAGGCGAGAAGGGCGTCCGTCATCTCGGGATTGTCCTTCTTGATCAGCGCGTTTCCCGGCGCCGGGTCGCCATAGAGATAGCTGTACCAGCCCTCGATGCTGGCATCGACGAAGCGCTGCACCAGGTCGGGCTTCTGCTCGATGAGCGCGCGCGAGGTCTCGATG
This sequence comes from Alphaproteobacteria bacterium, assembly GCA_030040495.1. GTDB lineage: Bacteria > Pseudomonadota > Alphaproteobacteria > ATCC43930 > CGMCC-115725 > DAHUYF01. The sequence goes on along the minus strand of JASHTP010000192.1, from coordinate 2,233 downwards.
ATCGAGCCGTAGCTGGCATAGCCGGCATCGGCGAGGAGGAAGACCAGCGGCCGCTCGCCCTGCTGCTCGATCAGGAAGGGCTCGCTGGTGAGGTAGCCCTGCTGCACCGCCCGCTTGTCGACGAGGAAGGGGGCGACGTTGAAGGTGTAGGGCCGGATCTGGTCGTCGGTGTAGCCGAACTTGGCCTTGAGGAAGAGCCACCAGCCGACGCGGGTGTCGGCGCTGATCATGATCGGCTTGCCCCTGAGCGCGGCGAGGCTGTCATTGCCGACGCCGCGATGGGCGATCAGCACCGACGGATCCTTCTGGAACAGCGCCGCGACCGCGACCGCCGGCACCTTCTCCTTGACGAAATTGAGCGCGATGAAGGAGTTCGGCGCCTCGTCGAAATCGAGCCGCCCCGCCGCCAGCAGCTCCGCCTGGTTCACCTGCGGCCCGCCCTGGCGCAAGGTCACCTCGAGCCCGTGCTTCTCGTAGATGCCGGTGGCGAGCGCCTGGTAGTAGCCGCCATGCTCCGCCTCGGCCTTCCAGTCGGTGCCGAAGCTGACCTTGTCCGCGGCGCAGGCCGGACCGGCGACGGCCATGAGCGCGGCGAACGTCAAAGCAAAGCGACGCATGTTTTCCCCCGGAAAAGCATGGCATGCCGTTCTAGCGCAGGATCGCCCGGGTGACGACCGGAAAGATCGCGGCCCGCGCCTCCGCCAGAGCGGCTCCAAACAGGAGAACATCATCTTTCGTCGTCGCCCCCGCGAAGGCGACAACGAAGCTGTGTTCCGCAAGCATCGACTGCGCCGCCTCACCCCGCGGCGCGCGTCGGCCTGCCTTCGATGGGATAGGCGGGATCGTTGTAGCCCGGGGTCGAGGGGTGGCCGGGCGCGACGTGGCGGTCGATGAGCGCCTCGTCCTCGGCGCTGAAGCGGTAGGCGGGCGCGCCGAGATAATCCTCCCATTGCTCCTCGGTGCGCGGCCCGCCGATCACCGAGGTCACCAGCGGATTGGCGAGCACCCAGGCGACGGCGAACTGGCCGGCGGAGAACCCGCGCTTGGCCGCATGCGCCTTGATCTCCTGGGCGAGGCGCAGCGATTCCGGCCGCCATTCCGTCTCCATCAGGCGCTTGTCCTGCCGCCCGGCGCGGCTGCCCGCCGGCGGCGGCGCGTCGGGCCGGTATTTGCCGCTGAGCACGCCGCGCGCCATCGGGCTGTAGGGCACGATGCCGAGGCCGAAATGCGCCGCGGCGGGCAGCTGCTCCGCCTCGGGCATGCGGTTCATGGCATTGTAGTAGGGCTGGCTCGCCACCGGCCGGTCGATGCCGAGCCGGTCGGCGATGGCGCAGCACTCGGCGATGCGCCAGGAGCGGTGGTTGGAAAGGCCGACATAGCGCACCTTGCCCTGGCGGACGAGATCGCCCAGCGCGCGCACGCTCTCCTCCAGCGGCGTCGCGAGATCCTCCTTATGGAGATAGTAGATGTCGACATAGTCGGTGCCGAGCCGCTTCAGGCTGGCCTCGGCCGCCTGCAGGATCCATTTGCGCGAGAGGCCGCGCTCGTTGGGCCCTTTGCCCATGGGATTGTAGACCTTGGTGGCGAGCACCCAGCGGTCGCGCTCGCCGGCGATGGCGCGGCCGGTGACCTCTTCGGCGCGGCCGTCATTGTACTGGTCGGCGGTGTCGAGGAAGTTGATGCCGGCCTCGCGCGCGCGGGCGATGATGCGCTCGGCCGTCGCCGCGTCGGTGGCGCCGCCGAAATTCATGGTGCCGAGGCAGAGCGGCGAGACCTTGAGGCCGCTGCGCCCGAGGCTGCGATACTCCATGCCATCCTCCCGTTTCCATCGCGCGCGAGCTTAACCCGCAGGCCCGGCAGCGGCCAGCCGCAGCCGCGTTCACGCAGCCGTGCGCGCGTGCCGCAGGGCAGACCCTTGCCGCGCGGCAGGGGTCTCTATACCGTGACGGGAATCCTTCCTCCAGGGTGAGAGTTGGGTCGATGAGCGGACGGGGGAAGCGCCGCACCATCGCCGGCTGGCTGGGGACTCGGCGCCCTTGCCATCCAGGCGCCGATCCCGCTGCTCGTCGCCGGCGAGATTTCGCTCGCCGCCGCCGGCGACTATCCTCAGATCTTCGATCTCTGCACCGCCGGCCATCGTGATGCGGCGCCCGAGGGCGCTCCCGGCAAGGCCGACCGGCACGAGCATCATTGCGGCGGCCTCTGCCCGATCTGCCTTGCGCTCCCGGCGAGC
>JASHTP010000191.1 GCA_030040495.1 Alphaproteobacteria bacterium | reverse complement strand
CCGATTGATGTAGGTCAATGCAGCGAGTTGTGTTTCGCCTTAATAAATCAACTCGTTAAGAGTTCTGTTTCGACTTCATTCACTCCGTCGCGACAGGGAGCGTCGTCCGCGGCCTCCTTGTGGTGCGGCTGAGCGGGGAAGAATGACTGGCGGAAACTTGCCGAGCACCGTCCAGCGTTGGCCCTGGCCGCTGTTGGTGCTCCTGCTGCTCGGACTCATCATCGCCGCCATCGCGCTTTCCTCCTACGAGCGAGAGGCCAAGGCGCGCCAGCAGGATGCGCTTCGCAATCTTCAGACGGTCGCCGACCTCAAGGTCGATGCCATCGCCCGCTCGCTCGCCGGGCAGCGGGCACGTGCGGTGATCCTGGGCCGTGCCCCCACCTTCGTCGAATTCCTGCGCGGCGCGCCCGACGGCGGAGAGGGGGTCGACCGCGCGCCGATCCACGGCTTCCTGGAGGAGGTGCGGGCCAGCGCCGGGTTGAACAACGTCCTGCTCATGAACGATTCCGGCGTCCGCGTCGCCGCGGCTTACGACGATCGATCCGACGACCCGGTGTGGAACGAGGCCGCGAAGCGCGCCGCGGCGACCGGCAAGATGGTGCTTATCGACTTCCGTCGCAACGTCAAGAACGGCGGTATCGATCTCGGCTACGCGACGCCCATCATCGCCATCGGGGATTCCACCCATAAAGTGCTCGGCGTCGTGGTCCTCGACCTCGCGGCCTCGTCGTTGCTCGATCTGAAGCTATCCGTGTGGCCTTTGCCGAGTGAGGCCGCCGCGGCGATGCTCGTCCGAAAGGAAGGCGATCACCTGCTCGAGCTCGGCGGTTCCGGAGGCGGCGGCAACACTCGCATTGAATTGCGGTCGCTACCCGGCGGCGCCAACGTCATCGCCGCGCGCGTGCTCGACGGCGCGACCGGACCGATGGTCGGGCGGGATGCTCGCGGTATCCAAGTGCTCTCTGCCTCCGCCGTGCTCCCCGGGACGTCCTGGACGCTGCTTGTCACGCTTGACCGTCGCGAAGCGCTGGCCGAACTGACACGGCTCTGGACCGGTGCGGGCGTGCTGATCCTGGCGGCGCTCGTCGCCTCCGTCACGTTCATCTTCTTTCTCGAGCAGCGACGCCAGCTGCAAGCCGCGCTCGCCGAGATGGCGCACAGTCGCGCCCTGCGGGCGGCGGAGACGCAGTTTCGCGCCGTTTTCGAGCAGGCTGCCGTAGGCATCGCGCTGCTGGCGCCGAACCGCAGGTGGCTGCAGGTGAACCGCCGGCTCTGCGACATGCTCGGCTACGCCGAGAGAGATCTTTTTGCGCGGACCGATCTCGACGTGACCCATCCCGACGATCGCGCCGGATCGCAGGCGCTCATCCGCCGGCTGGACTCCGGCGAGATCAGCGACTTCGCCACGGAGAGACGCTATCTCGCGGGCGACGGCCACATCGTCTGGGCAACCACGGTCGTCCGCCTCGTGCGCAAGGCCGACGGTGCTCCCGACTACTACATCTCGGTGATGGAAGACATCACCGAGCGCAAGCGCGCCGAGCAGCAGCTGCGCGAAAGCGAGCTGCGCTTCCGCGAAGTGGTCGAGGCATCTCCGAACGCAATGGTGATGACCGACCGGAACGGCAAGATCGGCCTCGTCAACCGGCAGGCCGAGACGCTGTTCGGCCATGCGCGCGCCGACCTGCTCGGCCGCCCCATCGAGATCCTGGTTCCGGAACGCTTCCGCCGGGCGCACGCGGGACTCCATGTCGCCTTCTTCGCCGCCCCGAGGGCGCGGATGATGGGAGCCGGTCGCGAGCTCTTCGGCCAGAAAAGCGACGGCAGCGAGGTGCCGTTGGAAGTCGGCATCACGCCGACCAAGGCCGAGGACGGCATGATGGTGCTGGCGACGATCATCGACATCACCGACCGCAAGCGCCAGGAAGAAGCGCTGAAGAAGAGCGAGGAGCAATTGCGCCAGTCGCAGAAGATGGAAGCGATCGGCAATCTTACCGGCGGCATGGCGCACGACTTCAACAACCTGCTGGGCGTGATCATCGGCAATCTCGACCTGGCCCTGCCGGCGCTGGAAAAGACCGGCGAGGCCGGCGAACTCGTGCACGAGGCTCTCGACGCCGCGTTTCGCGGCGCGGACCTGACGCGCCGGCTTCTCGCCTTCGCCCGCCGCCAGCCGCTCCGCCCGCAGCGTGTCGCGATCAACGAGCTCGTCGTCGGCATGGTCCGATTGCTGAGCCGCACGCTGGGCGAGGATATCCGGACCTCGGCCGATCTCGCCGAGGAGCTCTGGCCGGTCGTCGCCGATCCCGTGCAGGTCGAGGCCGCGCTTGCAAATCTGGCCACCAACGCGCGCGACGCCATGCCGTCGGGCGGCTCCTTGAAGATCGCGACGGCCAATCGACACCTGGACGCCGACTATGTCGCGCTGCACCCCGACGCGGCGCCGGGCGACTACGTGATGATCGAAGTGACCGATACCGGCGTCGGCATGAAGCCGGAGGTGATGGCGCACATCTTCGAGCCGTTCTTCACGACGAAGGAAGTCGGCAAGGGGACCGGGCTCGGCCTCGCCATGGTGTTCGGCTTCATGAAGCAGTCGGGCGGCCACGTCAACGTCTACAGCGAGCCCGGGGGTCGGGACCACGTTTCGCCTCTATCTGCCGCGAGCGGCTCAGGACGCGGCCGAGCTGCGCGAGACGGAGAGCTTTGCGCCGAGCCCCGGCAAAGGCGAGCAAGTGCTCGTCGTCGAGGATAATGACGCGCTGCGTCGGCTCGTCGTACGGCAGCTCGTCGACATAGGATATCAGGTGATAGCGGCGCCGAATGCGGCCGAGGCCCTGGCCGCGCTCGAGCGCGAGCCGGTCGACGTCCTTTTCACCGACGTGGTCATGGCCGGAGAGATGGACGGATTCGCCCTGGCCCGAGCCGTCATGAGCCGCTGGCCGCGGGTCAGGATCGTTCTGACGTCGGGCTTTCCGGAGGCCCGGCCGACCGGAGAGCCGGGCTCGCCGAGCATCACGCCGAGGATCCTGAGCAAGCCCTATCGCAAGCAGGAGCTGGCGCGCGTCCTGCGCGACGCGCTCGGCGCCTGACCGGCCGCTTTCCGGCTGCGCCCGCCGCTCAGCCGGCGCCGGCGGCGAGCTTCTGCGCCATGGCGCTGGGCGAGATCACCGGCGTATAGATGCCGCGCTGCTCGGCGAGCGACTGGAACTTGTCGGTGATGCCGATCACCGTCTCGGCGCCGCCGAGATAGAGAAAGCCGTCGGCGGGCAGCATGCGCGAGACGCGCTCCAGCACCGTCGTCTTGGTCGGCTGGTCGAAATAGATCAGCACGTTGCGGCAGAAGACGACGTCGAACGGGCCCATCGGCGTGAAATCGTCGAGCAGGTTGAGGCAGCGGAACTTGACCATGCCGCGGATCGCGGGATCGATCTGCCAGCGGTCGCCCTGCTGCTTGAAGTATTTGACCAGCAGCTGGATGGGCAGGCCGCGCTGCACCTCGAACTGCGAGTAGGCGCCGGCCTGGGCCTTCTCCAGGATCTCCGTCGAAAGGTCGGTGGCGATGATCTCGAAGCTCCAGCCCGGCAGCTTCGCCTTCTCCTCGGAAAGGATCATGGCGAGCGAATAGGGCTCCTGCCCGCTCGAGCAGGCGGCGCTCCAGATGCGGATCGACTTGCGCGTCGCGCGCGTCTTCAGCAGCTGCGGCAGCACGAAGTTCTTGAACTGGTCGAACGGCTTGATGTCGCGGAAGAAGAAGGATTCGTTGGTGGTCATCGCCTCGACCACGTCGCGCAACAGCTCGCCCTCCGGGCGGCCGCGCAGCGCGGCGATGAGCTCGTCGAGCGACTTCATGTTGCGCTTGCGCGCCACCGGCAGCAGCCGGCTCTCGAGCAGATAGGCCTTGTCGCGCGTCAGCACCAGGCCGGAGCGGTCCTTGAGCAGGCGGCAGAGAAGATCGAAATCGTCGCCGGTCATCGTGCCGCCCGCGTCGCCAGCTTGCCGACGAAAGGACCGATCTCGTCGAGCGGCAGCACCGCACTGCACAGTCCGGCCATGGCGACGGCGCCGGGCATGCCCCAGACGACGCTGCTGGCCTCGTCCTGGGCGATGACCGTGCCGCCGGCCTCGACCACGGCGCGGCCGCCGCCGAGCCCGTCATGGCCCATGCCGGTGAGGATCAGCGTCAGCACGCGCCCGCCGTAGGCGGCGGCGAGGCTGCGCAGCATCGGGTCGACCGACGGCCGGCAGAAATTCTCGGGCGGCGTCTTCAACAGCCGCACCAGCTTCTCGCCGCGCTCGACCTGCACCGTCATGTGGAAGTCGCCCGGCGCGACATAGATGCGGCCGCCGCGCACCGGCTCGCCGTCGACGCCCTCGGCGGCGGGATAGCCGCTGGCGCGGGCGATGTGCTCGGCGAGGATCGTGGTGAAGGTCGCCGGCATGTGCTGGGTGATCAGGATCGGCTGCCTCACCACGCCCCTGAGCGCGCCCATGACGCGGAAGAGCGCCTGCGGCCCGCCGGTCGAGGAGCCGACGGCGACGATCTCGGGCAGCTCGCGCGCGCCGGGCCGGAGCGCGATGACGCGGCGATGCGGCTCCGGCGCCGGCTCGAAGGCCGCCTCCGCGGCG
>JASHTP010000190.1 GCA_030040495.1 Alphaproteobacteria bacterium | reverse complement strand
CGGCATCGCCTTCACCAGCCATATCGAGCAGATCCGCGACTTCGTGCAGTCGCTCGTCGGCGTCAACCTGTTCAACGCCGAGATCTATTTCCTGACCCAGATCCCGGCGCGCATCGACCCACGAGAGGTGACGCTGGTTCTCGCCATGGCCTTCGGCCTCTCGTTCCTGGCGACGGTCTATCCCTCGTGGCGCGCGGCGCGTCTCGACCCCGTCGAGGCGCTGCGCTATGAGTGAGCCGCGGCGATGACCTTCGACGCGTTCGTGCGCATGGTGGCCTTCCGCTATCTTCGGCCGCGTCGCCAGGAGGGTTTCGTCTCCGTCATCGCCATCTTCTCGTTTCTCGGCATCGCCCTCGGCGTCGCCGCCCTCATCGTCACCATGTCGGTGATGAACGGCTTCGCCGCCGACCTGCTCGGCCGCATCCTGGGGCTGGGCGGGCACATGACGGTCGCGGCGCCGCAAGGGAGGATCGTCGATTTCGAGGCGCTCGCCGACAAGCTCGAGAGGTTGCCCGGCATCGTCGCCGTGCGGCCGGTGGCCGAGGGGCAGGTGCTGGCGTCGGCCAAGGGGGGCGCGGCCGGCGCGATGGTGCGGGGACTGCGGGACAGCGATCTGGCGGCGGAACATCTGACGCCGACGGCCAATGGCGGCCTCGCCGACGACGGCGTGCTAGTCGGCCGCGGGCTGGCTTATACGCTCGGCCTCCAGCCGGGCGACCGGATCACGCTCACGACGCCCAACGTCGAAGCCGATACCGTCACCGTCCCGCGCGCCCGCAGCTTCACCGTCGCGGGCGTGTTCAGCCTCGACATGCCGGAGCGCGACAACGGCTACATCTTTATGCCGCTTGCCGCGGCGCAGACCTATTTCGGCATGCCCGATGCCGTCACCAGCCTCGAGATCTTCGTCAGGGATCCCTACCGGGTGCGCGATTACGAAAAAGAGGTCGGCGCCGCGCTCGGCGACAAGCTCGCTCTCTCCGACTGGCAGCAAAGCAACGCCGCCCTGTTCGACGCGCTTCGGGTGGAACGCAGCGTGATGTTCGTCATCCTGTCGCTGATCGTGCTGGTGGCGGCGTTCAACATCATCTGCAGCATGATCATGCTGGTGAAGGACAAAGGGCGCGACATCGCGATCCTGCGCACCATGGGGGCGACGCGCGGCATGGTCTTGCGCATCTTCATGCTGAGCGGCGCCTCGATCGGCGTGGTCGGCACGCTCGCCGGCTTCGCGCTCGGCGTCACCTGCGCCGCGAACATCAAAGGGATTCAGGAATTGACGGAACAGGTGTTCGGCAGAGGCGCCGTTTCGACGGGACTCGATTTTTTTAGCCGGGTGCCGGCGCGCATAGATCCGGTCGAGGTCGGGCTGGTGCTCGCCATCGCCTTCGGCCTCTCTTTCCTGGCGACCGTCTACCCATCTTGGCGCGCGGCGCGTCTCGATCCCGTCGAGGCGCTGCGCTATGAGTGACGGGGCGCGGTCGCCGGCGCTGGAGCTGCGCGGGGTCGTTCGCACCTACAAGCAGGCGGGTGCGCCGCTGCCGGTGTTGCGCGGCGCGTCGCTGGCGCTCCAACCCGGCGAGATTGCCGCACTGGTGGGGCCGTCCGGGTCCGGCAAGTCGACGCTGCTGCACACGGCCGGGCTGCTCGAGCGGCCGGACGGCGGCGAGGTACTGCTCGGCGGGCGCAGCTGCGGCGCCATGTCCGACGGCCAGCGCACCGAGATCAGGCGGGCGCAGCTGGGCTTCGTCTATCAATTCCACCACCTGCTGCCGGAATTCTCCGCGCTCGAGAACGTGATGCTGCCGCAGATGATCGCCGGCGTCGGCCGGGGGAAGGCGCGCGCACGGGCGCAGGAGCTGCTCGCCCTGGTCGGGCTCGCCGCCCGCGCCGACCATCGGCCGGCACGGCTCTCCGGCGGCGAGCAGCAGCGCGTCGCCATCGTTCGCGCGCTCGCCAACGCGCCGCGCGTCCTGCTCGGCGACGAGCCCACCGGCAATCTCGACATCCACACCGCCGACGAGGTGATGGCGGCGCTTCTCGACATCGTCCGCCGCACCGGCCTCGCCGCTCTCATCGCTACGCACAATCTCGAGCTGGCGCGGCGCATGGACCGGATCCTGTCGCTCGAGGACGGCATCGTCGTCGAGCGCACCGCCGAGGCGCGCCCGCGCCCGGTGCGCGTCGACTGACCGGGACCACGGTTCGCGCGCCCGACTCGGCAGGCGCGCGAAAATCCGCTTGCGCCGCTTCGGCCATGTGCCATGGTGACGCCATGTCCTACGCCGACTTCGTTCACTTGCGCGCCCATTCGGCCTACTCGCTCTCCGCGGGTGCGATCAAGGTGAAGGAGCTGGTCGCCCTCGCCAAGCGCCACGCCATGCCCGCGCTCGCCGTCACCGACAGCGGCAATCTCTTCGGCGCGCTGGAATTCGCGCAGGCGGCGGCCGAAGCCGGGGTCCAACCGATCGTCGGCTGCGAGTTCGGCCTGCGGCGTGGCGATGGCGACGGCAACGGCCGCGCCGTCAGGACCGGGCCGGCGCCACCGCCCGATTCGGTGATCCTCCTGGTGCAGGACGAGCGCGGCTATCGCAACCTGCTGCGGCTGGTCAGCAGGTCCTTCCTCGAGACCGAGGGCGGCGAGCCGCCGCAGCTCGAGATCGCCGCGCTGGAGGGGTTAAGCGAGGGATTGCTGTTGCTCACCGGCGGGCCGGCCGGGCCGGTCGGCAGGCTGCTGCTCGAAGGCCAGGCGCCCGCCGCCGAGGCAATGCTGCTCAGACTAGCGGCGCTGTTTCCCGGCCGACTCTATATCGAATTGATGCGCCACGGGCTCGCCGTCGAGGACCGCATCGAACCGGAGCTGGTCGATCTCGCCTACCGTCACGGCCTGCCGCTGGTCGCCACCAACGGCGTGTTCTTCGCCGACCCCGAATTCTACGCGGCGCACGACGTGCTGCTCTGCATCGCCGAGGGCACGGTGGTGAGCGAATCGAACCGTCGGCGGCTGACGCCGCAGCACCATTTCAAATCGCCGGCGGCGATGCGCCTGCTCTTTGCCGACGTGCCCGAGGCGGTCGACAACACCCTCGTCGTCGCCCGGCGTTGCGGCTACATGCCCGAGCCGCGCAAGCCGATCCTGCCGCCTTTCGCGGCCGATACCGGCCGCAGCGAGGCGGAAGAGCTGCGCGCCATGGCGGCCGACGGGCTCGAGCGGCGGCTTCTGGCGCAGCTCTTCCGGCCGGAGATGAGCGGGGCCGAGCGCGAGGCGGCGGCGCGGCCCTACCGCGACCGTCTTGCCTTCGAGCTCGACGTGATCATCAAGATGGGCTTTGCCGGCTACTTCCTCATCGTCGCCGAGTTCATCCAGTGGGCGAAGGGCGAGGGCATTCCGGTCGGACCCGGACGCGGCTCCGGCGCCGGCTCGGTCGTCGCCTGGTCGCTCACCATCACCGACCTCGATCCCCTGCGCTTCGGCCTGCTGTTCGAGCGCTTTCTCAATCCCGAGCGCGTCTCGATGCCGGATTTCGACATCGATTTCTGCCAGGACCGCCGAGACGAAGTCATCCGCCACGTGCAGGAGAAGTATGGCCGCGACCGCGTGGCGCAGATCATCACCTTCGGCACGCTCCAGGCGCGCGCCGTGCTGCGCGACGTCGGCCGCGTGCTGGAGATGCCTTACGGCCAGGTCGACCGGCTGTGCAAGCTGGTGCCCTACAACCCCGCCAACCCGGTCAAGCTGCAGCAGGCGATCGAGGGCGAGCCGCAGCTGCAGCAGCTGCGCGACGAGGACGAGAGCGTGGCGCGCCTCATCGCCATCGCGCTCAAGCTCGAGGGCCTCTACCGCCACGCCTCGACCCACGCCGCGGGCGTGGTCATCGGCGACCGGCCGCTCGACGAGCTGGTGCCGCTCTACCGCGACCCGCGCTCCGACATGCCGGCGACTCAGTTCAACCTCAAATATGTCGAGCTGGCGGGGCTGGTGAAGTTCGACTTCCTCGGCCTCAAGACGCTGACAGTGCTGGCGCGCGCGCTCGACCTGCTGCGCGCGCGCGGCATTGAGCTCGATCTTACGGCGCTGCCGCTCGACGATGCTCCGACCTACGAGCTGCTCGGCCGCGGCGACACGGTGGGCGTGTTCCAGCTCGAAGGCGCCGGCATGCGCGACATGCTGCGCAAGCTCAGGCCCGACCGCTTCGAGGACATCATCGCGGTGGTCGCGCTCTACCGCCCCGGCCCGATGGAGAACATCCCGCGCTACATCGCGGTGAAGCACGGCGAGGAGCGGCCAGACTGGCTCCACCCGTCGCTCGAGCCGATCCTCGCCGAGACGCACGGGATCATGATCTACCAGGAGCAGGTGATGCAGATCGCGCAGGTGCTCAGCGGCTATTCGCTGGGCGGCGCCGATCTGCTGCGCCGCGCCATGGGCAAGAAGATCAAGGCGGAGATGGAGGCGCAGCGCAAGGCCTTCATCGACGGCGCGATCGCGCGCGGCGTCGCCGAGCGCGTCGCTGAGCATATTTTCGACCAAGTGGCGAAATTCGCCGGCTACGGCTTCAACAAGTCGCATGCCGCCGCCTATGCCGTCGTCGCCTACCAGACCGCCTATCTGAAGGCCAATCACCCGGTCGAGTTCCTGGCGGCGCTGATGACCCTCGACCTCGGCAACACCGACAAGCTCAACGTCTTCCGCGGCGAGTGCGACCGGCTCGGCATCAGGCTGCTGCCGCCCGACATCAACCGCTCCGCGGTCGAGTTCTCGGTCGAGGCGACGCCGCAAGGCATGGCAATCCGCTATGCGCTGGCCGCGGTCAAGGGCGTGGGCGCCCAGGCGATGCGGCAGCTCGTCGAGGAGCGCGCCCTGGGAGGGCCGTTCCGCGACCTCTTCGACCTGGCGCGCCGCCTCGACGTCAAGAGCTTCAACCGGCGCCAGTTCGAATGCCTCGCCAAGGCGGGGGCGTTCGACGGCCTCAACCGCAACCGGGCGCAGACCTTCGCCGCCTGCGAGCTGCTGCTGCGCCATGCGGCCGCCGCCGCCAGCGAGCGCGAGAGCCGACAGGTCAATCTGTTCGGCGAACGCGATGAGCCCGCGGCGCGCGGTTCGGGCTTGCTGGCGGTGCAGGACTGGGCCCCGATCGAGCGGCTGCAGCACGAGTTCGACGCCATCGGCTTCTATCTCTCGAGCCACCCGCTCGACGCCTACGGCCAGAGTCTCGAGCGCGTCGGCGTGTTGCGTTTTGCCGATCTGCCGCTCCGGCTCGCCGCCGGCGGCCCGACCCGCTTCAAGCTTGCCGGCGTCGTGATCGGCCGCAAGGAGCGCACTTCGGCGCGCGGCAATCGCTTTGCCTTCGTGCAGCTCTCCGACGCGAGCGGCGTCTTCGAGGTGATGATGTTCTCCGAGGTGCTGAGCCAGGTCCGGCCGCTCCTCGACGGCGGCCAGCCGCTGCTGGTCCATGTCGATGTCCGTGCCGAGGAGGAGACGCTGCGCCTCACCGCGCAGCGCGCCGAGTCGCTGGACGGGGTCGTCGCGCACGCCGCTGCCGGGCTCAAGGTATTTCTCGGCGAGGGCGACGCGCTGCCGCCGCTGCGCGGCCTGATGCAGCGCGAGAGCGGCGGGCGCGGACGGGTCACGGTGGTGGTGCCGGTGCCGCCGGCGCGCGAGGTGGAGGTGCTGCTGCCGGGCGGATTCAAGATCAGCCCACGGGTGCGCGCGGCGGTGAAATCACTGCCCGGCATCCTCGATGTGCACGATGTCTAAGCCAATCCGGGGGAAAGCATGGTCGACGCCAAGAAGAAGATCGTGTTCGAGCTGGGCGGCACCTATGTCCAGCTGAAAGACAACGGCGCTGCCGTGCCGGTCGAGGCGGGACCCGATTTCTGGGCGCGTTTCGCCGGCCAGGCCGAGCTTGCCGAAGGGCACCTGGTGTGGAGCGCGGCGCAGGTGCGGGACTGGGCGAACTGGGAGCGGCACCCCAACGGCGACGCGCTGCTCTACCTGCTGTCGGGCGCCGTCGACATCATGGTCGAGGTGGGCGATAGCGAGCGCACCATCAGCTTGCGGCCGAACAACGCCTGCATCGTGCCGCGCGGCGTCTGGCACCGCGTCATCGTGCAGAAGCCCGCCAACCTGCTGGCCATCACCCGCAGCGCCGGCAAGGAGCAGCGTCCGGTCGAGCTCAAGCGGCAGACCGAGCCGAAACGTTGATTTCGACAATTTGACCTAAATAAAACGCAAAGGTTCTCTGGGCTCTATGCTCGGGAAAGTCTTCGCGTGTTTTAAGACAATCCTTGGCGATTTCTGGAATCTGTGCCATTTTTGGTAGCAAACGGTAAGAATTACCGGCTAAAGTTCGTCGCCTTGAAACGGCGCCATCGCACCCGGCTGCCCGCGAGGACCAGAGGATGCCCGACGATCGGATTACCGATGCCAAGGACCTGCTGAAGCAGGTCAGCGATTTCGGCGAGCGACTGAAGGAGCGGCGGCGCTTCGAGCGCAAGCGGCTGCTGTGGGCCGCGACTGTCGAGGTGCGCGGCCAGCGCTTCGAGGGCATGATCGTCGATCTCTCGCCCGGCGGCGCGCGCATCAAGTTCGATGCACCGGTGGCGACCGGCGATGAGCTGACGCTGGTGCTGAAGCAGCTCGACGAGCTCGGCGCCAAGGTGGTCTGGCAGCGCGAAGGCGAGGCCGGGCTGCAATTCCTCCTGGCGCCGGACGAGGTGGCAGCGCGCATCCAACAGAGGCTCCCGGCGGAGTCGGCCGATGGCGACGCGGCCAGGCCGCCGCCGCCGCCGGCCGCGGCGCCACCTGCCGCCGGCACGAGCTTGTCCTCGGCTGTGCCGCGTCGGCGGGTGACGCTACTGGCCGCCGCCTTCGTCGCCGGCCTCGGCGCCTTGATCGGCGGCTCGGTGGTGGTCGCGCGCTCCTTTCCGGCCAAGGAAGCGTCGCCGTTGCTGGTGCTCAATGGCGGCGCCAGCGACCAGCACAGCTGCGCCAACCTGCTGGACAAGGTCGGCGGCTCGACCAACCAGGTCGATTTCAGCTTGAGCGTAGCCTCAGCAGCGCAGGCCAAGTGCCTAGATATTCATCATCTTGGGCCTTCCGACAACGACCGCAACGAGCGCATGGTGAGAACCACCAAAGTGCCGCTCCACTGACCTCCGGCGGGCGCGCGGGGCGCGCCTTTCGGGCTTGCCAAATCGCCTCCGGGGCCCTATTTAAGGGCGCTCTTAAGCAAACCTCACGCGGGGACGCGGCGGCTTTTGCCTTTGGCGAAAGCAGCCGCTCCGGTGTCGGCCGCCGGCCGATGATCCCCCGCGGCGGCTCAACCGGAGAAGGATCGCATGTCCATACCCGATTTCACCATGCGCCAGCTGTTGGAAGCCGGCGTTCATTTCGGCCACCATACAAGGCGCTGGAACCCGAAGATGGGACCCTACCTCTTCGGCGTGCGCAACGGCGTCCACATCATCGACCTCGAGCAGACCGTGCCGATGCTGCACCGCGCCCTGCAGTCGGTGCGCGATGTGGCGGCGCAAGGCGGGCGCGTGCTGTTCGTCGGCACCAAGCGCCAGGCGCAAGAGGCGATCGCCGACGCGGCCAAGCGCTGCGGCCAGTACTACGTCAACCACCGCTGGCTCGGTGGCATGCTGACCAACTTCAAGACCATCTCACAGTCGATCAAGCGCCTCAAAGAGCTCGACGAGCGGATCGGCCAGCCGGGCAGCGGGCTCACCAAGCGCGAGCTGTTGGAGCTGACCCGCGATCGCGACAAGCTCGAGCGCGCGCTCGGCGGCATCAAGGAGATGGGCGGGCTGCCCGACATCCTGTTCATCATCGACACCAACAAGGAGGCGATCGCCGTCCAGGAGGCGAACAAGCTCAAGGTCCCGGTGGTGGCGGTGCTCGACAGCAATTCCTCGCCCGACGGCATCGCCTTCCCGATCCCCGGCAATGACGACGCCATGCGCGCCATCCACCTCTACTGCGATCTGATCGCCGGCGCCGTGCTCGACGGCCTCCAGGCGGAGCTCGCCGGCTCCGGCGCCGACATCGGCGAGCAGGCGGAGCTGCCCGCCGAGCTGCCGCCGGCGGAGGCCGAAACCGGTTCGGAGGAACAGGCGACGGCGTAAGCCCCGCCGCCGGGGGGATCGAGGACGGCGGCGGCTTCTGCCGCCGTTCTTTTAGGACAACTTTGGGAAAGCGAGAGATACCATGGCCGAGATCACCGCTGCGCTGGTCAAGGAGCTGCGCGACAAGACGGGCGCCGGCATGATGGACTGCAAGCGCGCGCTGGGCGAGACGGGCGGCGATCTCGAAGGCGCGATCGACTGGCTGCGCAAGAAGGGCCTGAGCGCCGCCGCCAAGAAGGCCGGGCGCGTTGCCGCCGAAGGGCTGGTCGGCGTCGCCACGCGGGGCGCCGTCGGCGCCGTCGTCGAGGTCAACGCCGAAACCGACTTCGTCGCCCGCAACGAGACCTTCCAGCACTTCGTGCGCACCGTGACCGAGCTCGCGCTCACCACTGGTGAGGATATCGAGGCGCTGAAGCGCGCCGCCTTTCCTGGCACAGGACGGAACGTGGGCGACGAGCTTACCCACATGATCGCCACCATCGGCGAGAACATGGCGCTGCGCCGCGCGCGGCGGCTCGAGGTCAAGAACGGCGCCGTCCTCGCCTATGTCCACAACGCGCTGGCGCCGGGCCTTGGCAAGATCGGCGTGCTGCTGGCGCTCGAATCGACCGGCGACGCCGGCAAGCTCGGTGCGCTCGGCAGGCAGCTCGCCATGCATGTCGCCGCGGCCAAGCCCGACTATCTCGACGTTGCCTCGGTCGACAAGGCGGCGCTCGAGCGCGAGCGCGGCGTGCTGCGCGAGCAGTCGCGCGCCAGCGGCAAGCCCGAGGCGATCATCGAGAAGATGGTCGAGGGGCGGCTGCGCAAGT
>JASHTP010000189.1 GCA_030040495.1 Alphaproteobacteria bacterium | reverse complement strand
GACGCCGCGGGCAGGCTCGTCGCGGCCAGCCCGGCGCGGCCGGCGCGCGGCGCGATCGAGGCGGCGCTCGCCGGCTTCACCGGCACCATCCGCCAGCGCCCGCCCGCCTTCTCGGCGCTCAAGGTCGAGGGCGAGCGGGCCTATGCGCTGGCGCGGGAAGGAGCGCGGGTCGAGCTCGCCCCCCGCCCGGTCGAGGTGGAAAGCCTCCGCCTTGTGGGGGAGCCCGATCGCGACCATGCCGAATTCGTGGCGGTGGTGGGCAAGGGAACCTATATCAGGGCGCTCGCCCGCGACCTCGGCGAGGCGCTGGGGACGCTCGCCCACATCACCGCGCTTCGCCGGCTTGCGGTCGGCCCGTTCCGGGCGGAGGACGCGATTTCCCTGGATAATCTGGCGACGCTCGGGCATAGTGCGGCCGCTTCCGGGCATCTGCTTCCGATCGAGACGGCGCTGGACGACATCCCGGCACTCGCCTTGTCGGAGGAAGAGGCCCACCGGCTGCGTTGCGGTCAGACCGTGACGCCGTTGCGCCCCTCCGATCGGGCGCGCATCGACCAACTCGGCGACGGCGCGACGGTCCGTGCCACCACCGGCGGCAAGCTGGTGGCGGTCGCGGAGATCGCGGCGGGCGGCATCAGGCCGGTGCGTGTGCTGAACCTCTGAGTTAAAGGAGCTACCCGATGTCGATCACGCTCGCGCGCAAGCAAGAGCTCGTCAAGGAATACGCCCGCGTCGAGGGCGATACCGGCTCGCCCGAAGTGCAGATCGCGCTGCTGTCGGAGCGGATCAAGAATCTGACCGACCATCTGGCCACCCACCCGAAGGACTTCCATTCGCGCCGCGGGCTGCTGGTCATGGTCGGCCAGCGCCGCAGCCAGCTCGACTATCTGAAGCGCAAGGACGCGGCCCGCTACGAGACCGTGATCGAGCGCCTGGGATTGCGGCGCTGAGCGCCTCCGACCCTGCCTGCGGCGCGCTTGCGCCGCTTTCGCGGCACGCCGTGCCGGAGAGTTTCGCGCCGCCGCGGCGGCGCGTGATCGTGCTTGTCCCATTCACCGGGGCCGTTGCCGCCGCGACCGCCGGTCGCGCCGCGCCCCCGACCCGTTTCTGAGAGAGAAGGAAGAGAGAGATGTTCGAGATATTCCGCAAAGAGCTGATGTGGGGCGGCCGCCGCCTCGTGCTCGAGTCGGGCAAGGTCGCCCGCCAGGCCGATGGCGCCGTGATGGCGACTTACGGCGAGACCACGGTGCTGTGCACCGCCGTGGCGATGAAGCAGGCGAAGCCGGGGCAGGATTTCTTCCCGCTCACCGTCAACTACCAGGAGAAGACCTTCGCCGCCGGCAAGATCCCGGGCGGCTTCTTCAAGCGCGAGGGCCGGCCGTCGGAGAAGGAGACGCTGACCTCGCGGCTCATCGACCGGCCGATCCGGCCGCTCTTCGCGCCGGGCTTCCGCAACGAGACGCAGGTCGTCTGCACGGTGCTGTCGCACGATCTCGAGAACGATCCCGACATCGTCGCGCTGGTCGGCGCCTCGGCGGCGCTGACCATTTCCGGCATCCCGTTCCTCGGGCCGATCGGCGGCGCGCGCGTCGGCTACATCGACGGCAAGTACGTGCTCAACCCGCAGCTCGACGAGCTGCCGAACTCGCAGCTCGACCTCGTCGTCGCCGGCACGCAGGAAGGCGTGCTGATGGTCGAATCCGAGGCGAAGGAGCTGAGCGAGGACATCATGCTCGGCGCCGTCACCTTCGGCCATCAGCAGTTCCAGCCGGTGATCCAGGCGATCATCGAGCTGGCCGAGGCGGCCGCCAAGGAGCCCTGGGACCTGCCGCCGGTCGCGCCCGAGGCCGAGGCGATCGAGGCCAAGACGCGCGACGCCGTCGCCGCCGATCTCGCCGCCGCCTATGCCGAGCGGCAGAAGCAGGCGAGGAGCGACAAGCTCGACGCCGCCAAGGCGAAGCTCGTCCAGGTCTTTGCCGACGACGCGCAGCGCCAGCACGCGGCCAAGTTCTTCAAGGAGATCGAGAAGGAGATCGTGCGCGGCGCCATCCTCAAGGGCGAGCCGCGCATCGACGGGCGCGACACCAAGACCATCCGGCCGATCGTCGCCGAGGTGGGCCTGCTGCCGCGCGCGCATGGCTCGGCGCTGTTCACCCGCGGCGAGACGCAGGCGATCGTGGTGGCCACGCTCGGCACCGGCCAGGACGAGCAGATCATCGACGCGCTCGAGGGCGAGTACCGCTCGCACTTCATGCTGCACTACAACTTCCCGCCCTATTCGACCGGCGAGGCCGGGCGCATGGGCTCGCCGGGCCGGCGCGAGATCGGCCACGGCAAGCTCGCCTGGCGCGCCGTCCATCCGCTGCTGCCGACCAAGGAGAGCTTTCCCTATACCGTGCGCGTCGTCTCGGAGATCACCGAGTCGAACGGCTCCTCGTCGATGGCGAGCGTGTGCGGCGCGTCGCTGTCGCTGATGGATGCCGGCGTGCCGCTGAAGCGGCCGGTGGCGGGCATCGCCATGGGGCTGATCAAGGAAGGCAAGGACTTCGCCGTGCTCTCCGACATCCTCGGCGACGAGGACCATCTCGGCGACATGGACTTCAAGGTGGCGGGCACCGAGCAGGGCGTCACCGCGCTGCAGATGGACATCAAGATCACCTCGATCACCGAGGAGATCATGAAGATCGCGCTCGGCCAGGCGCGGGCCGGGCGGCTGCACATCCTCGGCGAGATGGCGAAGGCGCTGGAATCCGCGCGCGAGGCGGTGAGCAGCAACGCGCCGCGCATCACCACCATCACCATCCCCAAGGACAAGATCCGCGAAGTGATCGGCTCGGGCGGCAAGGTGATCCGCG
>JASHTP010000188.1 GCA_030040495.1 Alphaproteobacteria bacterium | reverse complement strand
TCGTCGCCGGTGCGCTTCTCCGAGACGCGCTCGAGCGCCGCCAGCACCTCGCCGGCCTCGACGACGTACTCCGCCTCGATCGCCGGCGACAGGCAGTGCAGCTTCGAATTCATCTCGTAGGCGATGCGCTCGATGCCGAAGCCGGGGCGCCGGTCCTCGAGATGGAGGCGCAGCCGCTCGAAGCTCTTGAGGATGGGGACGAGCTCGGGCTTCAGCCCGCTTTGCGCCGAGAACCAGAATTGCGGCAGCCTTCCGCCCATGGCCTCGGCGATCTGCTGCACCGAGCCGCGGCCGCGAAAGGCGGCGACGAGCGCCGTGCCGAAGCCGTCGATGGCGGCGGCGAAGCCCTTGTAGCGGACCGGCGCCGCCGGATCGAGCGCGACGCAGACCCGCGCCACCAGCCGCTCGTCGTGGCCGGTGAGGCCGACATCGTGGCCCTCGGCGAGCGCCGCCGCCAGCATCTTCGAGCGCTCCTCGTCGCACAGGCTGCGCTGCATCCAGATCTCGAAGTCCGGCGCCTTGAGCGTGCGCGCGGCCGAGACCGGATCGCGCGAGAAGGCATAGGCGAGCGCGCGAGCGGTGAAGAAGGCATGGCCGGAAAATTCGAAGGGACGCGCCGCGCGCTTGACCAGCGCCGGCTGCTTCGGCGAGAGCCGCCTGCCCTCGAGCCACATCTCGAGGTCCTGCACGTTCCAGCGTTCGCGCGGATCGTCGGTGAGCAGCCCGCGCAGCGCCTCGACGATGGCGCCGTTGAGCCGCTCGCCGCGCAGCAGCGCGTTGTAGGAGCCGCGGCCGATCTTGTCGGCGAGCAGCTGGTCGTCGCTCAGCGCGGCGACCGGGTTGCGGCCGAACAGCAGGAAGATGATGGTCACCCCGAGCGCGTAGAGATCCTCCGACGCGGTACCGTTGCCGCGCCCGGCCGGCATCGCCATGGCGCTCTCGATGGTCTCGCAGGCGATCGGCTGCAGCGCCGCCGGCGGCGTGCTGACGCACTCGCCGAAGACGAGGGCGCGATGCGCCGCGTCGCGCCAGAACAGATTGGTCGGACGGATGGCGCGATGGGTGAAGCCGGCGGCGAGCAGCTCGCGCAGCGACGCGACGAGCGGCGGCAGCACGTGATGGATGAGCTCGTCCTCATGCATCGGCTCGATCGCCTGGGTAAGCGACTGGACGACGCGGCCACCGGTGGGACGGTCGAAGATGATGGCGAAATGCTTCCGCCCCGTCGCCGGCCAGTCGATGACGCCCCAATCGTGCGGCGCCAGCAGCGCCTCGGCGCGCAGCCCGTGCAGCGCCGCCAGCACCTCATGGCGCGGCGGCAGCTCGGCGTCGCAGACCAGGCCGAACAGGCTCGAGGTCGGCCGGTCGCGGTCGATCGCGACGAAGCCGGCCGCGTTCGGCGACCGCAGCTCCGGCAACGGACGGTCGGGATGGATCTCGAAGCGCTCGCCAAGCGCTATCGGCGACTTGGCGGCGCTGCTCGCCTCGGCCTGCTGGTCGGCCACCGGTCCGGCTCCTGTTGAAGCAGCCGGCAAATCTATGCCGCAAAGCGGAAACGCTTGGTTAACCCGAGCTTTCAGCTCGCCGGTGACGGAACGGGGAAGCGGCGGCCGCCCGTCATCGGGGTGGAAACGCCGGTGGTTCCCGGGAGGCTGAGCGGCAGGCCTTCGAGCGAGCGCACCGCGAGATAGGCGAAGGCCTGGGCTTCGAGCGCATCGCCGTTCCAGCCGACCCGCTCCACCGCCTCGACCGGGGCGCCGAGCCGCTGCGCCAGCTCGGCCATGTGCGCCGGGTTGTGCCGGCCGCCGCCGGTGACGAGCCAGCGGCGCGGCGGGCTCGGCAGATGCTCGATCGCACGGGCGACCGCCGCCGCGGTCATCGCCGTCAAGGTCGCGGCGCCGTCGGCCGGGCCGAGGCCCTGCGGCACGAAGCCGGCGAAATCGTCGCGGTCGAGCGATTTCGGCGGCTTGCGGGCGAAGAAGGGGTGGGCAAGGAAGCGGCGGAGATGGACGCGGTCGACCCGCCCCGAGCGGGCCAGCGCGCCGCCGCGGTCGCAAGGCTCGCCGGTGTGTGCCAGCGCCCAGTCGTCGATCAGCGCATTGGCGGGACCGGTGTCGAAGGCGAGGATTTCCTCCTCGCCGATCCAGGTGACGTTGGCGACGCCGCCGAGATTGAGCACGGCGAGCGGTTTCTCCAACGCGCTCGCCAGCGCCGCGTGGTAGAGCGGGGCGAGCGGCGCGCCCTCCCCGCCCGCTGCGACGTCGGCCGAGCGAAAATCCGCGACCACGACGGCGCCGGCGAGGCTCGCCAGCAGCGCGCCGTCGCCGATCTGCCAGGTGCGCCGCTGGTCGGGCCGGTGCAGGATGGTGTGGCCGTGGAAGCCGACGACGTCGACCGCCGCGATGCCGTGCTCGGCGACGAGCGCGCGCACCGCGTCGGCGTGAGCGAGGGTGAGCTCGCGCTCGACGGCGGCGACCGGCCCCTGGCCGCCCAGCACCGCGCGCAGCCGGGCGCGGAAGCTCGCCTCGTAGGGCCGGGTCAGGGACGGGCCGGCGACGACGCGGTCATCGCCGTCGGTCTCGATGAACGCGGCGTCGATGCCGTCGAGCGAGGTGCCGCTCATCAGGCCGATCGCCCGGTAGAGCCGCCGGCTCATGGCGCCGCCGCCGCGATTGTGCTAGACGGGCCGCCCGCGCCCCTCTCTGATCGATCGCCGATGTCCACCGCTCGCACGTCTTTCCTTGCCGCCGCCGAGGCGCGCGGCTTCATCCATCAGATCACCGACCGGGACGGCCTCATGGCGCGTCTCGCCGCCGGGCCGGTGGTCGCCTATGTCGGCTACGATTGTACCGCAGACAGTTTACATATAGGTAATCTCGTCTCGATCATGATGCTGCGGCTGTGGCAGCAGAGCGGCAACAAGCCGATCGTGCTGATGGGCGGCGGCACCACCAAGGTCGGCGACCCCTCCGGCAAGGACGAGATGCGCCGGCTCCTCGGCGACGCCGAGATCGCCGCCAACATGGCGCATATCCGCCGCACCTTCGACCGCTTCCTGCGCTTCGGCGACGGGCCGACCGACGCGGTCATGGTCGACAATGCGGAATGGCTCGACCGCCTTGCCTATATTCCGTTCCTGCGCGATGTCGGCCGGCATTTCTCGGTCAACCGCATGCTGACGCAGGACAGCGTCAGGCTCAGGCTCGAGCGCGAGCACCCGCTGTCCTTCCTCGAGTTCAACTACATGGTGCTGCAGGCCTACGACTTCCTCGAGCTGGCACGGCGCTACGACTGCGCGCTGCAGATGGGCGGCTCCGACCAGTGGGGCAACATCGTCATGGGCGCCGAGCTCGCCCGCCGCGTCGACAACCGCGCGCTCTTCGGCCTGACCTCGCCGCTGATCACCACCGCGTCGGGCGCCAAAATGGGGAAATCGGTGCAGGGCGCGGTGTGGCTCGGCGCGCACCGCATGGCACCCTATGATTACTGGCAGTTCTGGCGCAACACCGAGGATGCCGATGTCGGCCGCTTCCTGCGCCTCTTCACCGACCTGCCGCTGGCCGAGGTCGCCCGTCTCGAGCGGCTTGCGGGCAGCGACATCAACGAGGCAAAGCGGGTGCTGGCGACCGAGGCGACGGCGCTCTGCCATGGCCGCGAAGCGGCGGCGGCCGCCGCCGAGACGGCGCGGCGCGTCTTCGCCGAGCGCGGCGTCGGCGAGGAGCTGCCGACGATCGAAGTGCCGCGCGCCGAGCTCGAACGCGGCATCGCCGCCATCGACCTGCTGGCGCGCAGCGGCCTCGCGGCATCGAAGAGCGAGGCGCGGCGCCTCATCAAGCAGGGCGGCGCCCGGCTCAACGACCAGGTGATCGCGTCGGAGGCGCAGTCGATCGGCCTCGCCGACCTGGCCGGCGAAGGCACCATCAAGCTCTCCGCCGGACGCAAGCGACACGCGCTGGTGAAGGCGGTCTGACCGCGCCGGCCTGCGCCCGCCGGTCGCCGTCGGCGCTCCCGCCCTACTGAGACGTCGCGCCGCCCGACTTCGGCGGCGCCGCCGGCGGCGACGGCGCCGAGGGCTCGGGCGCTTCGAAGAGGAAGAGCTTGCGCAGGACGCCCGGCGCGAGCGCGCTCAGCGGGTTCACCGTCACCTTGGGGTCCCCCGCCGGGCCGGCGACCCGGAAGTTCGCGGCGAAGATGCCTTCGCCTTGGCCGCCGGTGATGAGCGGCCCGAGCAGGGGGATATTGCCGAGCACGCTGTTGATCGTATAGGCCGGCACCAGCGTGCCGCTGACGTCGAGCGTGTTGCCGGCGAGGTCGTAGACGCCGTCCGCCTTGATGCCGAGCGCGCCGCCATAGGCGCGCAGTTCCTTCGCGTCGAGCTTGCCGTCGGCGAGGGTGAAATTGCCGCTAAGGCGGGTGAAGGGGATGCCCTTGCCGCTGAGCAGCGCGCTGGCGCCCGAGAGCGAGGCCACCGACAGCAGCCGGGCAAGCGCCGGCGCGTGCACGACCCGGTAGTCGACGCCGTCGATCTTGCCGCGGAAGACGCGCCGGGGGCCGGTGTCCTCGACCCGGCCGGAGATCTCGACGCGCCCGCCCTGGACGTTGTCGGTGACATCGAAGAGGCGCAGCAGCGCGCCGAAATCGTCGGTCGAGAGGCGGAGATTGCGGTCGCCGGCGGCTTCGCCGAAGCGCAGGCTGGCCTTGCCCTTGCCGGCAAGCGCGGCATCGATGCTCATCGCCTGCCAGTGGATGCCGTCGCTGTAGAGCTGGCCCTTGATCGCGCCCGTCTCGCGCTTGGGACCGAGGAACAGCCGGTCGAGCGTGGCGTCGATCACCAGGGGCGGCCCGGTATTGTCTTTGCCCGGGGTGTTGTCGACCTCCTTCATCAGCCCGCTCGCGTCGAGGCTCCGGCCTTTGAGCTCGACGCGCCAACCGCCATCGTCGCGCCGCGTCACCGTCGCGGCGACGTCGGTCTCGCCGGCGACAAAGTGCGGCACGTCGACGCGGACGAGGCGCCCGTCCGCGTCGAGCGTCGCGGCGATCTCGGCGTCGAGCCCGCCGCCGGTGATCGTCGCCCGGCGGACGGCGCGGATATGGCCGTCGACGAGGTCGAGGTCGATTTTTGCGGTCGCCGGCGTCCCCACCGGCTTCTTCCAGTCGAGCCGGTCGAGGCTGAGCGCGGCGTTGGCGAAATCGACGCCGACGCTGGCCGAAGCGCGCGTCGGCGACTGGATCGTGTAGGTGGCGTCGACGGCGACCGGCCCGGCAACCATCCCGGCGGGAAGTTCGAGCCCGAGCTTCTGCCGCGCCGCCTCGTCGAGGCGCGCCTGCACGGTGTATTGCGGCGGCGGCCCGCCTTCCTTCAGGCTCTGCGTCCAGTTCAGCGTCGCCGGCACGCCGTCGAGCCGCGCCGCGCCGTCGAGGTGTAGCGCGGTCCGGTCGAGCTTGAGCTGAAGCTCGCCGTCGCTGAGGTCGCGTCCGACCAGCACCTGCCGGATGGCGACGCCGCTCAGCTTGGCGCGCGCGCCGAAATCGACCATGTCGAGCGTGAGCTCTTTCTTCAACGGGAAGGCGAAGTCGAGCTCGCCCTCGGCTTCGCCCGACACCTGCGCCGGATCGATGTTGAGCGCGTGAGCGTATTCGAGCGGCTTGGAGTCCAGCACGTCGAGCACGTCGCGCAGCGGCCCCTTGATGCCGAAGGCGATGGCGATCTGCTCGTCGTGAGTGTCGAGCTGGAACAGCCGCGCCGTGCCGCCGGCGAGCTGCACTCCCCGCACCGAGCCCGCGCTCGGCGTGAGGATGAGCTGGGCGCGGTCGAAGGTCGCGGTGCCGTCGACGCCGCGCAGTGGCTCCAGCGGCTTGAAATACTCGACGGTGAGGCCGCGATAGGCGAGCGTGCCGTCGAGCGTGTCGATGCGCACCGGCTTCGCGGCGTCGGGCGTCAGGTCGGCATGGCCGCCGAAGCGGGCGTCCGCCGCGGTGACGATGCCGTCGTGGATGTGTCCGGTGATCCAGTCGCGCGAATGCGGCGAGAGCTGCTCCGGCCAGAGGCCGGGCAGCGCGTCGGCGGGCACGTCGCTGAGATGCACCTCGCCGGCGAAGTCGATCGCCTGCGGCCAGCCGCCGGCGAGCACGTCGGCGCCGACGCCGTCGACCGTGCCGGCAAGCTCGATGCCGGGGCCGCCGAGGTCGAGCGCCAGATGCTCGACGGCGACCCGGCCCTTGGCCGGATCGTAGGCGGCGTGCAC
>JASHTP010000187.1 GCA_030040495.1 Alphaproteobacteria bacterium | reverse complement strand
GCCACGGCCCCAGGATCATCGACAGCATCGACACGCGCCGCAACGGCGCGCATGCGGTCTGGCTCGAGCAGGACGGCATCCGCATCGAGACGGTCGCCGATTGGCGCGGCGAACGGCGCTGGGTGCCGGGCGGCGCGCGCTGACGCCCGCGGATTGGCCGCGCTGCGCCTCTGTCAAGCCAAAACGACGGGGAGGGGCCTGAGTCACTGGGGTACTCCATTGAAACATTTTTTACCGTGATCCAATGGGACAGGCGGGACGCCGCGACGGCCTGCGCGCGCGGCCGCGCGCCGCCGTCGAGCGAAAGCCGACGGGGATCCCGGTACCCCACTGGAGGAGCATTTTGCACCATGCTCCTGCGGCGCAGGGCGCAAGCGGCGCGCGTTCCCGTCCTTTCACGATGTCAAAGAGCCCGGCTATCAAGGCTACCACAGCACCCCATGGGCCGCCGGTTCCGCGACGCCCGGAGGCGCGTTCCATCCGATCGAAAGGCGCGCTACGGTCTCCGATCCGTTCTCATCGATGGGAGGCGCTCATGCGCCGCATTCTGCTGGCCGCTCTCTTGACCCTGGCGCTGCCGGCCGCCGCGCCGTCGCCTGCCCTGGCGCGCGGGCCGGAGGCGCCGCAGCTCGACTGGCAGGCGGTGGTGCCGCATCTGGAGGCGGAGATCGTCGGGCTCAGGCGCGAAGTGGCGGAGCTCAAGGCCGCGCTCGCGAAGCTGCAGCGCGACTATGCGCACCATGTCCACGGCTACACCGGTCCCGGCGGCGAGGAGCGGCAGACCTCCGGCCCGATCGCCGGGCGCGCGCCCGGCCCCGGACATTGACAAGGCGGCCGCCGCCTTTTCAACTGGTCTCGGGAGGAGCCGCCATGACGCTTGCGCTGAAGCCGCTGCATCCGCTTTTCGTCGCCGAGGCCTCGGGCGTCGATCTCGCCCAACCGCTCGGCGCCGACGCGGTGCGCGCGATCGAAGCGGCGATGGATCGCTTCGCCGTGCTGGTGTTTCGCGACCAGCCGCTCGACCAGGATCAGCAGATCGCCTTCGCGCGCCGCTTCGGCACGCTCGACATCGGCTTGCGCCGCGCCACCAAGGGGCCGCACCGCTTCAAGTATGACGAGCTCATCGACATCTCGAACGTCGCCGCCGACGGCGCCATCGCCGCGCGCGACAGCCGCCGCGTCGCCAGCATGGTGGCGAACCAGCTCTGGCACAGCGACAGCTCCTTTCAGAGCCCGTCGGCGCGCTACTCGATGCTGTCGGCGGTGGTGCTGCCCTCCTGGGGCGGCGAGACCGAATATGCCGATCTGCGCGCCGCCTACGACGCGCTGCCGGAGAGGCTGAAATCCGACCTCGCGGGGCTCGAGACCGAGCATTACGCGCTCCATTCGCGCATCATGCTCGGCACCACCGACTGGACCGAGGAGGAGAAGAACGTGCTGCCGCCGGTGCGCTGGCCGCTGGTGCGCACGCATCCCGGCTCCGGGCGGAAGCTGCTCTTCGTCGGCGTTCATGCGCGCGAGATTCTCGGCTGGACGCTGCCGGAAGGAAGGCTGATGCTGTCGGACCTGCTCGAGCACGCGACCCAGCGCGCCTTCGTCTATCGCCACGACTGGCGCGTCGGCGATCTCGTCATGTGGGACAATCGCTGCACGCTCCATCGCGGCCGGCGCTACGATTTCGCCGAGCGCCGCGAGCTGCGCCGCACGACGACGCTGGACACGCCGCGAACTTCCGAAGGAAGTTCGTCGGCCGCCGCGTCAGCCGTTGCGTAGCAACGGCGAGAGCGGCGCCGGGCGGGCTTGCAGCGACATGCGTAGAGTTGGCTAGTCCGCTCTGTGCGGCTCCCGCGATGGCTACGCCATCGCTGACGCGCTCGCGTCAGTAGCGCCGCATCAAGCCGACGAGCTTGCCCTGCACCTTGACGCGGTCAGGGCCGAAGATGCGCGTCTCGTAGGCCTTGTTGGCAGGCTCGAGCGCGATCGAATCGCCGCGTCGGCGCAGCCGCTTCAGCGTCACCTCGTTGTCATCGATGATGGCGACGACGATCTGGCCGCTTTCGGCGATGTCGCAGCGCTGGATGAGCACGGTGTCGCCGTCGAGGATGCCGGCATCGACCATGCTGTCGCCGGCGACCTCGAGCGCGTAATGCTCGCCCTTGCCGAGGAGGCTCGGCGGCACGCCGATGGAGTTGGTGGGGTCGCGCAGCGCCTCGATCGGCGTGCCCGCGGCGATGCGGCCGAGCAGCGGCAGCTGCGTCGCTTCGCCGCTCTCGCTCGTCGCCGTGCTCGGCAGCACCGACTTGAAGTCGCCGCGGATGACGGTGGGCGAGAAGCGCGGGCGCTCGCCGGCGCGGCTGCGCTGCGCGGCATAGGCGGTGTCCTCCGGCAGGCGGACGACTTCGAGCGCGCGGGCGCGGTGCGGCAGCCGGCGGATGAAGCCGCGCTCCTCGAGCCCGCTGATGAGCCGGTGGATGCCGGATTTCGACTTGAGCCCGAGCGCCTCCTTCATCTCCTCGAAAGACGGGGAGACGCCGCTGTCGGAGAGCCGCCGATTGATGAAGACCAGGAGTTCGTATTGTTTGCGCGTCAACATCGCTGTCCCCGCGGGGCCGTGGCCGGAACAAAACCAAAACCAAGGCGATGTTCTAGTTTGGTTCCGAGCCCTCGTCAAGCGCCGCGTGCGCTCGCCGCCGGTCGACTCCGGCCGGGCTCAGGAAAAGGCCGAGTCGGGGGCCAGCGGCACGATCTCGACCATATCCCCCGCGGCGGCGGCCGGCGCGTGCGGCCGGCGCACCACCAGGCAGTCGGAGCGCGCCAGCAGCGACATCATCGAGCTGTCCTGCTTGCCGAACGGCCGCGCCTCGAGCGTGCCGTCGGCGGCACGGGCGAGGCTGGCGCGCAGATAATCCTGGCGGCGGTCGTTGGCCGGCAGCGCCAGCGCCAGCCGCGCCCGGAGCGGCAGCGCCTCGGCGGCGGCGAGCCCGGTGAGGCGCTCGATGGCGGGCTTCAGGAAGAGCAGCCCGCAGACCAGGCTCGAAACCGGGTTGCCCGGCAGCCCCATCATCGGCGTGTCGCGGTAGCGCCCGACCATCAGCGGCTTGCCCGGCCGCATCGCGATCTGCCAGAAATCGAGGCTGAGCCCGGCCGCGCCCAGGGCGTCGCGCACCAGGTCATGCTCGCCGACCGAGGCGCCGCCGGTGGTGACCAGGAAATCGGCGCCGATGGCCGCTTCGGCGATGCGCTGCAAGGCATCGGCCTTATCCGGGGCGATGGGCAGGTGGAGGGGCAGGCCGCCGCATTCGCGCACCAGCGCGGAAAGCGCCAGCCCGTTGGAGCTGACGATCTGATGCGGCCCCACGGGGTCGCCCGGCATCACCACCTCGTCGCCGGTGGGCAGGATGGCGATGCGCGGCTGGCGATGGACCATGAGCCATGGCCGGTTCATCGCCGCGGCCAGGCCGATGTCGCGCGCCGAGAGCCGCCTTCCGGCGGGGAGCCCGACCTCGCCCTCGCGGAAATCGAGCCCGGCGGGGCGGACATAATGGCCGCAGGGCGCCGCCTCGCGCACCTCGACCTCGTCGCCGCTGCGCGCGGTGTCTTCCTGGATGACGATGGCGTCGGCGCCGTCCGGCACCGGCGCGCCGGTGAAGATGCGCACCGCCTCGCCGCGTCCGACGGTGCCGGGGAAGGCCTGCCCCGCCGGCACCGAGCCCACCACCTTGAGCCGCGCCGGCACGCGCGCCACGTCGGCGGCACGCACGGCATAGCCATCCATCGCCGAGACCGGCCAGGGCGGCTGGGTGCGGCGCGC
Source organism: Alphaproteobacteria bacterium (assembly GCA_030040495.1). Lineage (GTDB taxonomy): Bacteria > Pseudomonadota > Alphaproteobacteria > ATCC43930 > CGMCC-115725 > DAHUYF01. Next base: position 1,256 of record JASHTP010000187.1, on the reverse strand, counting down.
CGCGACCGGCTCGGCGAGCACCCGCCCGGCGGCGTCGCTGAGCGCCACCAGCTCGATGCCGAGCGGCTTCAGCGGCGCCAGCAGGCGCTGCCTGGCTTCCTCCACCGAAATCATCGCGGCGCCTCGTAAGTGCCGGATTTGCCGCCGGATTTATGGAGCAGACGGATGCCCTCGATGCGCATCCCGCGGTCGACCGCCTTGCACATGTCATAGACCGTGAGCGCGGCCACAGCGACGGCGGTGAGCGCCTCCATCTCGACCCCGGTGCGGGCTCTCACCTTGCAGGTGGCGGTGATGTCGACCGCCCGGCGCGCGGGATCGCAATGGAGCTCGACCGCGACCGAGCTCAGCGCGAGCGGATGGCAGAGCGGGATCAGGTCGGGCGTACGCTTGGCGCCCATGATGCCGGCAAGCCGCGCCACCGACAGCACGTCGCCCTTCTTGACGCCGCCGGCGAGAATGAGATCGAGCGTCGCCTGCTCCATCACCACGCTGCCGCCGGCGACGGCGACGCGCTCGGTCTCGGCCTTGGCCGAGACGTCGACCATGGCGGGATCGCCCTTCTCGTCGAAATGGGAGAGGCGGCTCATGCCCGCGCCTCGGCCGACGCCGGCGCCAGCAGCGCCCGCGTCGCCGCCTCGACATCGGCCGAGCGCATCAGCGACTCGCCGACGAGGAAGCAGCGCGCGCCGGCGCGCGCCATGCGGGCGAGGTCGCGCGGCGTCTCGAGGCCGCTTTCGCTCACCAGCAGACGGCCCGGCGGCAGCGCCGCCGCGAGCTCTTCTGTTGTCGCAAGATCGACCTTCAAGCTCTTGAGATTACGGTTATTGATGCCGATCAAACGAGCTCCGAGCTTGGCCGCGCGGGCGAGCTCGGCGCGGTCATGCACCTCGACCAGCACGTCCATGCCCCACGCCGCAGCCGCCTGCTCGAGCGCGCGCGCCTCGGCATCGCCGAGCGCCGCCAGGATGAGCAGGATGCAGTCGGCGCCCATGGCGCGCGCCTCCGCCACCTGATAGGGGTCGAGCATGAAGTCCTTGCGCAGCACCGGCAGCTCCACGGCGCGCCGCGCCGCCGCGAGATGCTCCGGCCTTCCCTGGAAATAGGGCTCGTCGGTGAGCACCGAGAGGCAGCTGGCGCCGCCCCTGGCATAGGCGCGGGCGAGCGAAGCGGGATCGAAATCGGCGCGGATCAGGCCGCGGCTCGGGCTCGCGCGCTTGATCTCGGCGATAAGCCCGTAGCGGCCGGAGGCGACG
>JASHTP010000186.1 GCA_030040495.1 Alphaproteobacteria bacterium | reverse complement strand
GCCGCGACCCATCTCGCCAACGCCACCGGCGCGCTGCTGCCGGTCGAGGCGATCGTCCGGCTGGCGCAGGCCAAGGGCGCCAAGGTGCTGATCGACGGCTGCCAGGCGGCGCCGCGCATGCCGGTGGATGTCCGCGCGCTCGATTGCGACTTCTACGTCTTCTCCGGCCACAAGACCTACGGCCCCACCGGCATCGGCGCGCTCTACGCCAGGAAGGCGATCCTCGAGGCGATGCCGCCCTGGCAGACCGGCGGCGACATGATCGCCAACGTCACCTTCGAGAAGACCACCTTCCAGGAGCCCCCGGCGCGCTTCGAGGCGGGCACGCCCGACATCTCCGGCGCGATCGGGCTGGCCATCGCCCTCGACTATATCGACGGGCTCGGGCGCGAGGCGATCCAGGCGCACGAAGTGGCGCTCACCGCCTATGGCGTCGAGCGCCTGTCGCGGCTGCCGGGCGTGGCGCTCGTCGGCGCCGGACAGCAGCGCTACGCCATCCTCGCCTTCCTGGTGGACGGCATCCACCCGCACGACGTCGCCACCGTCCTCGACCAGCACCGGGTCGCCGTGCGCGCCGGTCATCACTGCGCCCAGCCGCTCGTCGACAAGCTCGGGCTCGGCGCCACCACGCGCGCCTCGCTCGGGATCTACAACGATGAAAGCGACATCGACGCCCTCGCCGAAGCGATTACGGCGGCGCAACGGATGTTCAAACGGTAATTCGCCATGGATCTGCGCGATCTCTATCAGGACATCATCCTCGATCACGGGCAGCACCCGCGGAACTTCCGCGCGCAGGAGCATCCGAGCCACTTCGCCAACGGCCACAACCCGCTGTGCGGCGACCGCGTCACCGTCTATGTCACGCTCGAGGGCGAGCGCGTCAAGGATGTGAGCTTCCAGGGCCGCGGCTGCGCCATTTCGCAGGCCTCGGCCTCGCTGATGACCGAGATCCTCAAGGGCAAGACGCTGGCCGAGGCGGAGGCGCTGTTCAGGGGCTTCCACGCCAAGGTCACCGGCGGCGCGGAGCCGGCGACGCCCGACGCGCTCGCCGACGACATGGAGCGGCTCGAGCCGCTGACCGGCGTCAAATCCTATCCCGCGCGCGTCAAATGCGCGACGCTCGCCTGGCACGCCTTCGAGGCGGCGCTCAGGAGCGGCGCCACCGGCGCCACGGTGAAGACGGAGTAGCCACCGTGCCATCGCAGGAAGAGCGGGATCTCTTCGACTTCATGCCTGGCGCCGAGGAAGGCGAAGAGGTCCAGCGGCCGGAGCCCGACGGCGGCGACCCCGTGCTGCAGGAGCAGGTGATCGAGGCGCTAAAGACGGTGCGCGATCCCGAGATTCCGGTGAACCTCGTCGATCTCGGCCTCATCTACGAGCTGCTGGTCAACAAGGACGGCACCGTCTATGTCGAGATGACCTTGACCACGCCCGCCTGTCCGGTCGCCGGCGCGCTGCCGGGCCAGGTGCAGGAGGCGATCGCCGCCGTGCCCGGCGTCAGCGACGTGCGCGTCAAGCTGGTCTGGTCGCCGCCCTGGACGCGCGAGCGCATGAGCGAAGAAGCGAAGCTCGAGCTCGGGCTGCTCTAGCGAGCGCCGCGCCGTCGGTATTGAAGCCGTCCCCGTCCCCGGCTAGCGTCTGCGGCGCGGCCGGGAGGCATTCATGCTCAAGATCTGGGGACGGACGACCTCGTCCAACGTGCAGAAGGTGCTGTGGACCTGCGCCGAGCTCGGCGTGGCGTTCGAGCGCGTCGACTGGGGCGGCCCCTTCGGCGGCAACAAGGATCCCGCCTATCTCGCGCTCAACCCCAACGGGCTGGTGCCGACGGTCGAGGATGGCGAGCTCGTCATCTGGGAATCCAACACCATCATGCGCTATCTCTGCGCCAAACATGGCGGCGAGCGGCTCCATCCGCAGGACCCGGCGCGGCGCACCCATGTCGAGCGCTGGATGGATTGGCAGCTCGCCTCGCTGACCCAGCCGATGGCGAGCATGCTGATGGGCTATTACCGCACACCGCCGGAGAAGCGCGATCCCGCGGCGCTCGAAGCGGCCCGGCTGCGCGCCATCGATCTCTGGCAGATCATCGAGGCCCAGCTCGCCCGCGGCGACTATCTCGCCGGCGCGACGCTGACGCTGGCCGACATCTGCGTCGGCATCTGGGCGCATCGCTGGCACGCCTATCCGATCGAGCGGCCGAGCCTGCCGCGGCTCAAGGCCTGGCACGAGCGCCTGGCGACGGCGCCGGGCTTCTCCGCGCACGTCGCCATCCCGATCAAGTGAGGCGCGGTCTCACGCAATCGTGAAAGAAGGGACGAGAGGCCGTCCGTATCATCACCCGACCGCGCGGCGGGCCTCGGCCGGCGCGAGTAGGAGCAGCGAGGAGCAAGAACATGGCGAAGATGGCGAAGCTTGGATTGGCGGCGGCGGTGCTCGGGCTGGCCGTCGCCTTCGGCACCGTCGCGGTGGTGGCGCAGGACAAGCAAGCCGAGATCAAGACGCGGCGCGACACGATGAAGCGACAGGGCGACGATTTCAAGGCGATCCAGGACTACGTCAAGGGCCAGGGGGACCAGGCCAAGGCGGAGCAGGCGATCGCCGATCTCGAATCCATCGCGCCCAAGATCGTCGGTCTCTTCCCGGCCGGGACCGGCCTCGACGCCTTCCCCGGCAAGACCGGCGCCAAGCCCGAGATCTGGAAGGACTGGGACAAGTTCAAGGCGATCCCGACGGTGCTGCTCGGCGAGGAGCAGAAGCTCGCGGCGGCGATCAAGACCGGCGACAAGGCCGCGATCGCTGCGCAAGTCGGCGCCACCGGCAAGAATGGCTGCGGCGCATGCCACAGCACCTATCGCGAGAAGCTCTCGTAAGCCTCGCCGCCGGCCTGGTGAAGGGTCGCAGTGGAGAAAGTCGCTCTCCGACCTCGTGGGCGGAGCGGGGGCCAGTCGGCATCCAGTTGCTGATCCGCATTTTCGTCGCGCTCCTGATCGCGGCGTTGCCCGCGGTTCCGTCCGCGCACGCCGCCGACGAGGCGCAGCTGAAGCGCGGCAAGGTGCTGTTCGAGGCGGCCGATTGCACGAGTTGCCACACCGACGTCAAAGGCGGCGGGGCGCCACTCGCCGGCGGCCGCAAGCTCACCACGCCGTTCGGCGTCTTCTACGGCCCCAACATCACGCCGGACCGGAAGGACGGCATCGGCGATTGGAGCGAGGCGCAGTTCCGCCGCGCGCTGCACCGGGGTATCGATAAAAAGGGCGATTACCTCTATCCGGTCTTCCCCTTCGCGGCCTTCACCGGGATCAGCAACGTCGATGTCGCCGATCTCTACGCCTATCTGCGCACGCTGCCGCCGGTCGCCCGGCCGAACCTTCCGCAAGAGGTGAATTTCCCGTTCGGCTGGCGCTTCCTGCTGGTGCTCTGGCGGGCGCTGTACTTCCACGCGGGGCCGCTGCAGCCGGTCGAAGGCAGGAGCGCCGAGTGGAATCGCGGCCGCTACCTCGCCGAGGCGGTGGCGCATTGCCAGCAATGCCACACGCCGCGGAACTTCCTCGGCGGGCTCGCGACGAAGCTCGCCTATGCCGGAAACGCGCAGGGGATCGATGGCATGAAGGCGCCCAACATCACCAGCGACGCTGCGACCGGCATCGGCAGCTGGAGCGTCGACGACGTCGCCCAGCTGCTCAAGACCGGCCAGACGCCGGACATGGATTTCGTCGGCTCCGGCATGTCCGACGTGGTCAAGGGCACCGGCGCGCTCAGCGACGCCGACCGTCGTGCCATCGCCGTCTACATCAAGTCGATCCCGCCGATCCGCACGCGAAAACCGCCCGCCTCCTAGACAGGCTCCTAGCCCCCCGCACCGGCGCCGCCTATCATGCGCGCGACGCAACGGGGAGGGAGCCATGGATCTCGGGATCGCCGGCAGGAAGGCGCTGGTCTGCGCCGCAAGCAAGGGCTTGGGCAAAGGCTGCGCGCTGGCGCTGGCGCGGGAAGGCGTCGAGCTCGTCATCCTGGCGCGCGGGCGCGAGGCGCTCGAAGCGACCGCCGAGGAGATCCGCCGCTCGACCGGCGCCAAGGTCGCCACCGTCGCCTGCGACATCGCCACCGAAGAGGGCCGCAGCGCCGCGCTCGCCGCCTGTCCCGAGCCCGACATTCTGGTCAACAATGCCGGCGGCCCGCCGCCCGGCGATTTCCGCGACTGGGACCGTGCCGCCTGGATCAAGGCGCTCGACGCCAACATGCTGACGCCGATCGAGCTGATGCGCCGCACGATCGACGGCATGATCGGGCGCCGCTTCGGCCGCGTCGTCAACATCACCTCGAGCGCCGTCAAGGCGCCGATCGACATTCTCGGCCTCTCCAACGGCGCGCGCACCGGCCTCACCGGGTTCGTCGCCGGCCTGGCGCGCAAGACGGTGCGGCACAATGTGACGATCAACAATCTGCTGCCCGGGCCCTTCAGAACCGACCGCTATCTGT
>JASHTP010000185.1 GCA_030040495.1 Alphaproteobacteria bacterium | reverse complement strand
GCGCCGTCCGCGCGCGCGCCGAGCCGCAGCATCGGCCGCGCCGCGCCGGGGCCGGCGGTGCGGCCGATATGCATCTCATAGCCTTTGACCGGCGCGCCGCTCGCGAGCTCGACGCCGCTCGCCTCGGCGAGGAGCTTCTCGCCGGTCAGCACGGTGTCGACCTCGAGCAGGCCGAGCCCCGGCGCGGCGCCGGCTTCGCCCTCGACGCCGTCGGGATCGGCGACGAGGCGGCCGAGCATCTGGTAGCCGGCGCAAAGCCCGAGCACGGCGCCGCCGCGGCGGGCATGGGCGAGGATGTCGATGTCCCAGCCTTCCCGGCGCAGCGCCGCGAGATCGGCGAGCGTCGCCTTCGAGCCCGGCAGCAGCACGAGATCGGCGAGCGGCAAGGCGCGGCCGGGCGCGACCAGCTCGAGCGCCACGCCGGACTCGGCGGCGAGCGGATCGAGATCGTCGAAATTGGCGATGCGCGGCAGGCGCGGCACGACGATGCGCACCCCCCGCCCTTCCCTCCCCGTCGAGGGGGAAGCGGGTCCGACATAGCGGGTGTCGAGCGCGACGCCGTCCTCGGCGGGGAGATCGCGCGCGGCGGCGAAGAACGGCACGATGCCGAGACAGTCGAGGCCGGTCGCGCGCCGCAGCGGCGCGAGCGCGCCGTCGAAGAGGCGGAGGTCGCCGCGGAACTTGTTGACGATGGTGCCCTTGAGCCGTGCGCGCTCGTCGGGCTCGAGCAGCGCCACCGTGCCGGCGAGCTGGGCGAGGACGCCGCCGCGCTCGATGTCGCCGACGAGCACCACCGGCACGTCCGCCGCCGCGGCGAAGCCCATATTGGCGATGTCGCCCGCGCGCAGATTGATCTCGGCCGCGCTGCCGGCGCCTTCCACCAGCACGATGTCGGCCGCGGCGGCCAGCCGCGCGAAGCTCTCGAGCACGCGCGGCAGCAGGCTCGGCTTCAGCGCGTGGAACTCGCGCGCGCCGGCGGCGCCGAGGACGCGGCCCTGCACCACGAGCTGCGCGCCGCAGTCGGATTGCGGCTTGAGCAGCACCGGGTTCATGTCGCGCGTCGGCCGCACCAGGCAGGCGCGCGCCTGCAGCGCCTGGGCGCGGCCGATCTCGCCGCCGTCTTCCGTCACCGCGGCGTTGTTCGACATGTTCTGCGGCTTGAACGGCCGCACCTTGAGCCCGCGCCGCGTCAGCGCGCGCGCCAGCCCCGCCAGCAGCAGCGACTTGCCGACGTCGGAGCCGGTGCCTTGCAGCATCAGCGCAGGGGTGCGGCGGGCCATGCTCAGAACTCGATCCCCTTCTGCGCCTTGACGCCGCTGCGGAAGGGGTGCTTCACCAAGGTCATCTCGGTGACGAGGTCAGCGATCTCGATCAGCTCGGGTTTGGCGTTGCGGCCGGTGACGACGACATGCAGGTCGCGCGGCTTCGCGCGCAGCGTCTCCGCCACCTCGGCGACCGGCAGATAATCGTAGCGCAGCACGATGTTGAGCTCGTCGAGCAGCACCAGGCGATAGGCAGGATCGGCGATCATCGCCTTGGCCTGCTCCCAGGCGGCGCGCGCCGCGGCGACGTCGCGGGCGCGGTCCTGCGTCTCCCAGGTGAAGCCCTCGCCCATGGCGCGGCAGGTGACGAGATCGGGAAAGCGCGCCAGCACCTGGCGCTCGCCGGTCTCCCAGGCGCCCTTGACGAACTGCACGATGCCGACGCGCATGCCATGGCCGAGGCAGCGCATCACCATGCCGAAGGCGGCGGTCGATTTGCCCTTGCCGGTGCCGGTATGGAGGATGACGAGGCCGCGCTCCTCGGTCTTGGTGGCGAGCATCCGGGCGCGCGCCGCCTTGCGCTTCGCCATCTTCTCGGCGTGGCGGCGGTTGATCTCCGCTTCGCTCTCGGCGGGCTCGCTCATGGCTTCCTCGCGGCAAGCTGGTCGAGCCGGTCGCGCAGGCTGTTGCGCTGCGGCTTCCACAGTCCGCGGTCGATCGCCTCGCCGAGGCGTTGCGCGATCTCGGCGAGCGCGTCGGGATTGTGCGCGGCGAGGAAGTCCCGCACCGCCTCGTCGCCGAGATAGGCGTCGCAGACCGCGTCGAAATGGTGATCCCTGACGCAGCGGGCGGTGGCGGCGAAGGCGAAGAGATAGTCGACCGTCGCCGCCATCTCGAAGCCGCCCTTGTAGCCGTGGCGCATCACGCCCTTGAGCCATTTCGGGTTGACGGCGCGGGCATGGACGATGCGCGCCACCTCGTCCTCGAGGGTGCGGATGCGCGGGTTCGCCGGCCGCGAATGGTCGTTGTGATAGGAGACCGGCGCGGCGCCGGCGAGATGGCGCACGGCGACGGCGAGCCCGCCCTCGAACTGGTAATAGTCGTCGCTGTCGAGCAGATCGTGCTCGCGATTGTCCTGGTTCTGCACCACCGCCTCGACGCCGGCGAGCCGCTCGCGGAAGAGGCCGTGCTCGGCGGCGCCCTCCGCGCCGGCGCCATAGGCATAGCCGCCCCAGGCGAGATAGGCCTCGGCGAGATCGCGCTCGTCGCGCCAGCCGCGCTCGTCGATGAGCGCCTGCAGTCCCGCGCCATAGGCGCCGGGCTTCGAACCGAAGACGCGATAGGAGGCGCGGCGCTCGGCCTCCGCCGCCGGCACGCCCGCGGATTCGAGCCGGGCGCGATCGGCCTTGACGCGCGCGGCGAGCGGATTGATCTCGGCCGGCTCGTCGAGCGAAGCCACCGCGCGCGCGGCGCTGTCGACGAGGGCGACGAGGTTGGGGAAGGCGTCGCGGAAGAAGCCCGAGACGCGCAAGGTGACGTCGACCCGCGGCCGGTCGAGCAGCCCGGCCGGCAGGATCTCGAAGCCGGCGACGCGGCCGCTCTTCGCCTCCCATTGCGGCCGCACCCCGATCAGCGCCAGCGCCTGCGCCACGTCGTCGCCGCCGGTGCGCATGTTGGACGTCCCCCAGGCGGAGAGCGCCAGGCGGCGGGGATAGCTGCCCTGCTCCTGCGCGTGGCGCTCGACCAGGAGCTGCGCCGACTTCCAGCCGAGCTGCCAGGCCGCCGGCGTCGGCACGGCGCGCGTGTCGAGCGAGTAGAAATTGCGGCCGGTGGGCAGCACCTCGGGCCGGCCGCGCGTCGGCGCGCCCGACGGGCCGGGCGCGACGAAGCGGCCGGCGAGCCCGGCGAGCAGGCCCTGAAGCTCGGCCTTGCCGCAGGCTTCGACCGCCGGCCTGAGGCTCGTCTCGATCCAGCCGAGCACGGCGCGCGTCCGCGTCCAGGAGCGCTCGGGCGCGTAGGCGCCGGCGACGAGCTGCCGCGCCAGCAGCTCGAGGCGCTCCACCGTGTCGCCGGCGCTGCGCCAGGGGGCGCCGCCGGCAAGCACGTGCGGGCGCTCTCCGGTCCAGGGCGCGCCCGGCTCGGCGGCGAGCGGGTCGAAGCCGAGACCGAGATCCTCGGCGAGCGCGCGGGTGAGCGAGGCCTGCTCGGGCGCGGGCCCGCGCGGCGGCCGCGCCAGCGCCACGAGGAGATCGACGAGCTGGTCGCCCTCAGGCGCGCGGCCGAAGATGTGCAGCCCGTCGCGGATCTGCATCTCCTTCAGCTCGCAGAGATAGGCGTCGAGCTTGGCGAGCGACGCCGCGTCGGCCTCGCCCGCGGCGATGCCGCAATCGCGGTCGAGGCCGGTGGCGCGCAACAGCTCCAGGATCTGGCCGCGCAGCAAGGCGATCCGGCGCGGGTCGCTGCCGGCCGCCTCGTAATATTCGTCGACGAGGCGCTCCAGCTCGGCAAGCCGGCCGTAGCTTTCGGCGCGGGTGAGCGGCGGCGTCAGGTGATCGACGATCACCGCCTGGGCGCGGCGCTTGGCCTGGCTGCCTTCGCCGGGATCGTTGACGATGAAGGGATAGAGGTGCGGCAGCGGCCCGAGCGCCGCCTCGGGAAAGCACTCCGCCGACAGCGCCAGCGCCTTGCCCGGCAGCCACTCGAGATTGCCGTGCTTGCCGAGATGCACCACGGCGTGCGCGCGCAGCCCGTCGGCGATCCAGGCGTAGAAGGCGAGATACCCATGCGGCGGCACCAGGTCGGGCGCGTGATATGTCGAGGCGGGATCGATGTCGTAGCCGCGCGAGGGCTGGATCGCGACCGCGACATTGCCGCAGCGGATGGCGGGGATGGCGAAGCTGCCGCAATCGAGCCGGCTCTCGCGGAAGCCGGGATCGCGCTCGGGCGCGCCCCAGCGCTCCGCCACCTTGTCCTGCGCCGCGCGCGGCAGCGTGGCGAAGCAGGCGGCGTAGTCGCTGCGCGGGAAGCTCTCTTCGGCCGGGCGGGCGCGGCCGGCATTGGTGGGACCGGCGAGGAGCCGGCGGACGAGCGCGTCGCCGTCCTCGGGAATGTCCTCGACCCGGTAGCCTGCCGCCTTCAGCGCGCGCAGCAGCGCGATCGCGGAAGCCGGCGTGTCGAGGCCGACGCCGTTGCCGATGCGGCCGTCGCGATGGGGATAGTTCGCCAGCACCAGCGCGATGCGTCGCTCCGCTTCGGGCGTGCGCCTGAGCCGCGCCCAGTTGCGCGCGAGCTCGGCGACGAAGCCGACACGGTCGGCGACCGGCCGGTACTCGACCAGCTCGGTCTCGGTCAGGGGATCGCGCCGCGCCGCGGATTTGAACGAGACGGCGCGGGTGATGATGCGGCCGTCGACCTCCGGCAGCGCCACGTTCATGGCGATGTCGCGGGCGTCGAGGCCGCGCGTGCCGCGGCGCCAGGCCGTCTCGTCGCCGCCGGCGAAGATCACCTGCAGCACCGGGCAGTCCGCCGCGTCGAAGAGCCCGGCGCGGTGCGCCTCGCCCGGCGTCGCGACGGCGAAGCCGGTGCCGTTCAGGACGATGTCGGGCGGCGCCTCGGCGAGCGCCGCGCCGAGGATCGCCGCGGATTGCGGATCCCTGAGCGACAGCGCGAAAAGCGGCAGCGGACTGAGCCCGCGCGCCGCCAGCGCCGCGATCAGCGCGTCGATCGCCGCGAGGTTCCCCGCCTGCACCAGCGCGCGGTAGAAGAGGAGGGCGGCGACCGGCGCCTCCTTCTGCCACTCCTGGCGCAGCTCCGCGAGCGAGATCTGCGCGCGGCCCGGCCAATAAAGCCCGGCATGGAGCAGCGGCGCCGGCTCGCGCCAGGGAGCGGCGCGGCCGATCAGGCTCGCGGCGTAGCGCAGGAACTGCTCGGCATTGCCGGCGCCGCCCTCGGCAAGATGGCGCCACAGGCGATGCGCCGCCTCGGCCGGCACGGTCGAGAGCCGGGCGAGCTCGGCGTCGGGCTGGTCGTCGCCGGGGAGCAGCGCCAGAAGCGGCCCGCCGTCGCGCGCGAGCGCGGCGAGGCGCTCGACGCCGTAGCGCCAATAGGCGCTGCCGCCGAGCAGCCGCACGACGACGAGCCGCGCCTTGCCCAGCACCGTCTCGGCGTAGCGGTCGACGGAGTAATGGTGGCCGAGCCGCAGCAGGCTGGCGAGACGCAGGCTCGGCCAGGAGGGATCGCCCGCGACGAGGCGGCGCTGCGAAGCGGCGAGGCAGGATATCTCGCTGTCCGCCGCCGACAGCACGACGATGTCGCCCGGCGTCTGGCCGAGATCGACCGCGGCGGCGCCGTCGGCGATGGTGCCGGGCTCGGCGGCTAGGAGGTGCATGGGCCGCTCATCCGCCGAGCGCCGCGGCGATCGCGGCGCGGTCGAGGCCTTTGCGGCCGATGACGACGAGGCGGGTCAGGCGCTCCTCGCCGGCGCGCCAGGGCCGGTCGAAATAGTGCTGCAGCCGCGCGCCGACGCCCTGCACCACCTGGCGGAACTCCTTGCCGGGGACGTCGAGGAAGCCCTTGAGGCGGAGCACGTCGTGCGCGGCGATGACGGCGCCGACGCGCTCGAGGAAGCCGGCGGGATCGGCGATCGGCCCGCGCGCCACGACGAAGCTCTCGAAATCCTCGTGGTCGTGCGTGCCGGCGAGATCGTGCTGCGACGGCCGCGCGGCGAGATCCTCCTCGGCGGCGGCGGCGAGGCCGAGCAGCAGCGCCGGCGGCACGGCACCCGCCTCGGCGCGCAGCAGCTTCACCGCCGGGCGCAGCCGCGCGCGCACCTGGCACTCGGCCTCGTCGAGCGCCGCCGGCGCCAGCAGGTCGGTCTTGTTGAGCACGACGAGATCGGCGCAGGCGAGCTGGTCGCCGAACACCTCCTCGAGCGGGTTGTCGTGATCGAGCGCGGGATCGGCGGCGCGCTGCGCCGCGAGTGCTTCGGGATCGGCGGCGAAGCGGCCCGCCGCCAGCGCCGCCGCGTCGATCACCGCGACGACGCCGTCGACGGTGGCGCGCGCCTTGACCTCGGGCCAGGCGAAGGCCTGCACCAGCGGCTTCGGCAGAGCGAGCCCCGAGGTCTCGATGACGATGTGCTCGGGCGGCTGCGGCCGCGCCAGCAGGCGCTCGATGGTCGGCAGGAAATCCTCGGCGACGGTGCAGCAGATGCAGCCATTGGCGAGCTCGATCACGTCGGCCTCGCCGCAGCCGGCGTCGCCGCAGCCGAGCAGCAGCTCGCGGTCGATGCCGAGCTCGCCGAACTCGTTGATGACGAGGGCGATGCGCCTGCCGCCGGCATGGGCGAGGAGATGACGGACGAGGCTGGTCTTGCCGGCGCCGAGAAAGCCGGTGACGATGGTGGCGGGGATCCGGCGCATCAGCCCGTCTCCTTCAGCACCAGCGGCAAGCCGGCGGCGACGAAGACGACGCGCTCGGCGCAGGCGGCGACGGCCTGGTTGAGCCGGCCGGCATGGTCGCGGAAATCGCGGGCGAGCGCGTTCTCCGGCACGATGCCGAGCCCGACCTCGTTGGCGACGAAGACGACGGGGCCGGCAAGGCGCGGCAGCGCCGCGACGAGGCCATCGATCTCGCGCTCGAGCGCGCGGCCGGCCTGCAGCAGGTTCGCGAGCCAGAGGGTGAGGCAATCGACCAGGATCGGCCGCCCGGCGCGGCTCTCGCGGCGGAGGCTCTCCGCCAGCGCCAGCGGCTCTTCGAGCGTCTCCCAGGAGCGGCCGCGCCGGGCGCGATGGCGGCGGATGCGCTCCGCCATCTCTTCGTCGCGCGGCTCGGCGGTGGCGAGATAGAGCGCGCGCGCCGACGCGCCTGCGATCAGCGCCTCGGCATAGCGGCTCTTGCCCGAGCGCGCGCCGCCCAGCACCAGGCCGATGCGCGGCAGGCGCGTCGCCGACGCGGCAGGAAAAGCGGGATCGACTCGTTCCGGCAGGACGCTCCTCCGCCCGAGGATCATCGGTTGCAACAGCGCGACGAGGAGGTCTCCTGGCTCGGGGTCGTCGATCGCAGCGCCTTCCCGGCCGGCTTGCCCCGGCCAGTGGCTCTCTCGTGCCGCGATCTCGCCGCTTACAGTTGCGGGGGCAGCGCCGGCATCGCACCGGACTTCCCTGTCTCGTCGCGTGCCGACGCTAGCACGGCAAGCGGCGGGGCGCCAGGGAGGGGGGAGTCGTCAGTTTTCGGGAGTCGACAGTTGTCAGTTATCAGTTCGGCCGGCGCGATGCCTGGGACACCGACAACTGAAAACCGAGAACTGACGACCCCGTCACGCGGCCGGCAAATTCACCGCCGTGACGCGCCAGGGATGCGCGGCGTCGGCGCCGGGGAAATATTCGATTCGCGTCAGCGACAGATTGTCGATGGTCAGCGCCAGCGCCGCTTCGGGCGCCAGCCCGAGCGCCAGCGCCAGCGCCGCGCGGATGGTGCCGCCATGGGTGACGGCGATGATGTCGCGCCCGGCATGCTCGCGCGACAGCCGCGCGATGGCGGGGTGCGCGCGCTCCAGCAGCTGGACGAAGCTCTCGCCGCCGGGCGGCGCCTCGTGCGCCGGCGCGAGCCAGAAGCGCGGCCAGAGATTGCCGTTGAGCCGGGCGAGCTCGGCGTAGGTGCGGCCCTGCCATTCGCCGAAATGCTGCTCGATGAGGTCGGGCTCGACCAGCACGCCGGGGCCGGGGATAGGATCGGGGCCGGGCAGCCCGGCGCGGACGATGCCGGATGCCGTCATGTGGGTGCGCAGCAGCGGGCTCGTCACCCAGACCGCGTCTTTCGGCAGGCGCTGCGCCAGAGCGGCAAAGGCGGCGGTGTCGCTGACGTCGCAGGGATGGTCGGTCTGGCCGTAGCAGCGGCCGTCATTGACCGTCACCGGCGCGTGACGCACCCACCACCACCGCGTCAGATCGCCCATGAAGCCGCCGCCAGGATCACCACGGTCTCGCCGCATTGCTCGATCGCGCCGAGCACG
>JASHTP010000184.1 GCA_030040495.1 Alphaproteobacteria bacterium | reverse complement strand
CCGCCGCCGCGTCGCGCGCATCGGCATGGTCGAGCGCTTCCAGCACCAGCTCGCCGCGCGAGCGCTGCCCCGGCGCCGGGCCGAGCGTGCCGAAGCGGTTGAGGATGCCGGCGACGACGCCATGCTCGTTGAGGCCGAGCCAGGAGCCGCCGGCGAGCTCGTCGAGCCCGGCGACCACCTCGGGCCGGTCGGGCCAGTGCCGGCCCGGCGGCAGCCACGGGCGGGCAATCATCTCGTCACGGTTGGCGCCGAGAATGAGCGGCCAGTCATGGCCGGGGCGCCGCAGGACAACCAAGGTGCACATGCGCTAGTCTCGCTCCTCGCTCGAGCGGCATAATGGGGAGCCAAAGCGGGCGCGCCAATAGGAGCGGGCGATGAGCGGTTTCGACGAGCGCGAGAAGGGCTTCGAGCGCAAGTTCCAGCAGGACCAGGAGCTGGCCTTCAAGGTGAAGGCGCGGCGCAACAAGCTGCTGGGTCTGTGGGCGGCGGAGCGCCTCGGCCTGGCCGGCGACGCCGCCGAGCGCTACGCGCGCGAGGTGCTGCAATCCGACCTGGAGCGCCCCGGCAGCCACGACATCGTCGCCAAGGTCTGCGCCGATTTCGCCAAGCACGGCGTCGGCCATGACGAGACGCGCGTGCGCGCCGAGCTCGAGCGCTGCGCGGCGGAGGCGAAGAAGCAGCTGGGGGCGGGGAAGTAGGCGGGTCTCAGCTCTCGCCGAACACCCGCGCGAAGATCGTCTCGACGTGCTTGGTGTGATAGGCCTCGTCGAAGAGCGCCTCGAGCTGCGCCGCGGCGAGGTGCTTCGTCACCTCCTTGTCGGCCTTGAGCAGGTCGAGGAAGCGGCCCTTGCCTTCCCAGACCGGCATGGCGTTGCGCTGCACCGCGCGATAGGCGTGCTCGCGGCTCATCCCGGCCTGGGTCAGCGCCAGCAGCACGCGCTGCGAATGGACGAGGCCGCCGAGCCGGTCGAGATTGGCGCGCATCGCCTCGGGATAGACGACGAGCTTCTCCACCACCTGGGCGAGCCGCGCCAGGGCGAAGTCGAGGGCGATGGTGGTGTCGGGGGCGATGACGCGCTCGACCGAGGAATGCGAGATGTCGCGCTCGTGCCAGAGCGCCACGTTCTCCAGCGCCGGCACCACCGCGCCGCGAATGAGCCGGGCGAGCCCGGTCAGATTCTCGGTGAGCACCGGGTTGCGCTTGTGCGGCATCGCCGAAGAGCCTTTCTGCCCCGGCGCGAAATACTCCTCCGCCTCGCGCACCTCGGTGCGCTGGAGATGGCGGATCTCGGTGGCGAGCCGCTCGAGCGAGCCGGCGACGACGCCGAGCGCGGCGAAGAAGGCGGCGTGGCGGTCGCGCGGGATGATCTGGGTCGAGATCGGCTCCGGCGCAAGCCCGAGCTGCTGCGCCACATATTCCTCGACCTGGGGATCGACATTGGCGAAGGTGCCGACCGCGCCGGAGATGGCGCAGACCGCGATCTCGGCGCGCGCCGTCTCGAGGCGCTGGCGCGCGCGGCGGAACTCGGCGTAGAAGCCGGCGAGCTTCAGGCCGAAGGTGGTGGGCTCGGCATGGATGCCGTGGCTGCGGCCGACGGTGAGCGTCAGCTTGTGCTCGAAGGCGCGGCGCTTCAGCACGGCGAGCAGATGGTCGACATCGCCGATGAGCAGGTCGGACGCCTCCTTGAGCTGCACCGAGAAGGCGGTGTCGAGCACGTCGCTCGAGGTCATGCCCTGATGGACGAAGCGCGCCTCGGGGCCGATGCGCTCGGCGAGATGGGTGAGGAAGGCGAGCACGTCGTGGTGCGTCTCGCGCTCGATCTCGTCGATGCGCTCGAGGTCGTAGGGGCCTTTGCCCTTGGCCCAGACCGCCCGGGCGGCGCTTTCCGGGATGATGCCGGCGCGGGCGAGCGCGTCGCAGACATGGGCCTCGATCTCGAACCAGATGCGGAAGCGGTTCTGCGGCGCCCAGATGGCGCTCATCTCTGGCCGGCTGTAGCGCGGAATCATCGTCGGTGCGCTCGCGGGGAAAGGGCGGCAGAGGCTTAGCCCAGCCGCCGCGGCGGCGCAACTCTCGCCCGAGACGCCGTCAGCGCCGCGCCAGCGACGGCAGCATGCGCCTGAGCACGCCGTTCCGCCGCACGAAATGATGGTGCAGCGCGGCCGCGACATGCAGCGCCGCCAGCGCATAGATCGCCCATTGCAGGCTGGTGTGGACGAAGAGAGCGAGGTTGGAGAGCGGCTTGTCCTTGGCGACGAGCTCGGGCACCTCGACGAGGCCGAAATAATGCAGCGCGATGCCGCGGAAGCTGACGAAGAGATAGCCGGTGAGCGGCGTCACCAGGAGCACGAGATAGAGCGCGGCATGGACGGAGCGGCTCGCCCGGCGCTCGAGCGGGGCGAGGTCGGCGTCGGGCGCCGGCGCGGGATGGGCGAGCCGCCAGAAGAGCCGCAGCAGGGTGAGGGCAAGCACGCTGAGGCCGAGCGATTCGTGGGTGACGAAGAGCGTATCTTGCAGAAGCCCGCGCGGCAGGCGGCCCATCACCAGCCCGATCGGCATGATGACCAGCAGCAGCGCCACGGTGAGCCAGTGGAAGGCGCGCGCGCCGGCGCCGTAGTGAGTCTCGCTTCCCATGCTCCCTCTCCGGCACGACGCGCCATGATATGAGCCGCATGCCGCCGAGGCCATGACCCCCGGCGCGGCGCGTTTATTCGCCGGGCCCTGACGCTCCGGCGGGTCGCGGGCGGAAATCGGCCCGCCCCTTGAAGAAAGCCGCGTGATGCCAAAGTCTCCCGGGGTCGGCGACCGACAGAGGCAGGAGCGCCAAGCCATGACAGCAAAACCGATCAAGGTCCCCGGGCCCG
>JASHTP010000183.1 GCA_030040495.1 Alphaproteobacteria bacterium | reverse complement strand
CCTCGTCATCGCGGCGGTGCGCGGCTATGTCCGCGGCATGGAGTGAGCGCCGCCGCCCTTATTGCGCCGCCTCCGCCGGTGCCAGAATGCGCGAGCTGCGCGTCAGCGAAATGCACAGCACGAAGCGCTCGCCCGCGGCGCCGGCCCAGGGCAGGAGAAAGCGCTCGTAGCGGCCTTCGATGACGCGATCCGGCGCGATGCGGATCCGGGCGCGGATCGATGCCAGCGCCGGTCGCTCGCCTGCCAAGGTCCGCGCATAGGCGCCCGCTACCCAGGCGCCGTAGTCGCGGTCGGTCAACTCGTCGATGTCGCGACCGACGAGCAGCAGTGACTCGCAGGGTTTGAACATCTCGATCCCGGCGCCGACATGCTCGACGATGAGGCGCGACGAGCGCGTCGGCCGGCGAACGAAGACAGTCCGATGCAGCAATCCCGTCCGCGCGACGAAGTCGCCGATGTCGGACGGCAGCCGACCGCGGCTCGACCGCCAGAGTTGCAGGAACAGAGCCAGCCCGGCGAAGGCCGGGCGACGGATCAGGCCGAGCGGCCGCCTGACCGCGATCCGCGGCGGGGCTTCGTCCTCGCCGCTGGTCGCTTCGGCGCCGCCGCTGCTGTCGCCATAGAACAGCAGCGATAAGGGCACGCCGAGCGCTTCGCTCGCCCCCACCATCGCCGCGGGACTGATCCGCTTCCGGCCGGATTCGTAGTCCTCGAGCCTTTTCTCGCTGATGCCGAGAGCGCGGGCCAGGGCCTTTCGGCCGTGGCCGGCGAGCAGGCGCTCCTGCCTCAGGCAATCGCCCAAAAGCCGATCGGTCCCGGCGATGAGATCGCCGCGCGTCACCGCCCCCTCCGCATGAATGCCGGCAAGGCTTTGCCGAGCTGGAAGACCTCCGCGCGTCACTATGCCATGCCGGCGCGCGCGGCGCGGCCAGAAACTTCCCCCAGCCGCCATAATTCAGAGATCAAAGACAAGCATCGCTCGTAACGCGGGCGTCGCGCGGCGAGGCTCGCCGGCAATTTCGCTAATCGTCCGATGCAGGCGCAGAGCGCGCCTCTATCCTTGATCGCACCGGCATGCCGTCGGGGCCGCGCCGGACAGAGGAAGGGGAAATACGATGTACGACAATCCGCGAAGCCTGCCGGATCAGATCACCCTCGTGCATGGGCCACGCGAGTTGCTGGCCCGACATTTCGTCCTGGCCGATGCGATGGCGCGCGATTGGGGCCTACGCCTCCGCCTGCGCAGCGATTTCGACACGCTCATGGCGCTCAATCGCGAGAACCGGGAGAGCTGGCCGCCGCTGTCGCCGGCCTTCGATCCCGCGCACAGCAATCTTCGGATCGACTCCGCCTTTTGGCTCGAGGGCATCGACGATCGCGGCGATACAGTCGTCACCGAGATCGCCCGGTTCTTCGATTTCAGCAATACCGACCTCGTCGACGAGCTGCAGTCGCTGCGCATCTACTACGAGCATCCGGAACCGCACCTTGCGGCCGGGGAGCGCATCGAGGTCAATGCGCCGGCCGCCAGAGTCGTGCGCGGACGAACGATGCACGGCGGCGCGATTTGGGTGAGGCCCGATTGGCGCCGCAATGGCCTCACGCGGATTATCTCGCGGGTCTGCGCGGCATACGCCCACACCCGCTGGAACACGGCGTTCACCTGGGGTCTGATCGAACCCCGCCTGCATGCCGGCGGGCTGTCGCAGGCCTATGGACCGCATCACGTGTCGGAAGGCGTGACGCTGCACCTCCCCTTCCGCGGCACGGCACGGAGGGTTCTGATCTGGATGAGCAGCGAGGCGCTGCTAGCCGATCTGGGACGAGCGGTCGAGCGCGTAGCGATGCCGCCGGGTCAGCGATATCCCCATAACGAACCGCTCGTTGGCCCGATCGCGCCATGGCAGCGTTAGTCGGTCGTAGCGTCCTTCCGCGACCACCGTCTCAGAGACGCGCACGCTCGCGCGGATCGATTCGAGGCGGGGAGCGGCGACCGCGAAGCCGGTGCCATAGGCGCGCGCGACCCAGGCTCCGTACTCGCGGTCGGGCTGGTCATGGATGTCACGATCGACCAGCTGAGCGCTTTCGCCCGGTCGCACGCATTCGATGCCACTGCCGAAATGCGCGAAGACCAGCCGTGACGTCCCTGGACGCACACGCACCAGTATCATGCGATCGAGCAAATTCTGCGAGCGCAAAGCTTCTTCGAATTCCTCGGTGATCGTGCCGCGGTTCGACCGCCAGAGCTCGACCAGCGGCCGCACCTGCGCGAAGTCCGGCAAGCCCAGCGCGGCGAGGTCGCGCTCGGCGGCGAGCCAGGGATGGCGCGGCGCCACCGGTCCGCCGGCGAGCAGATGCTCGGCGCGCTCGGCGAATTCCCAGGCGCCGCCGAGCATCTCGTAGAACCACTCCTCGCCGACCAGCATGGCGAGGAGGATGCGCGGGAAGCGCCGCTCCTTCAGCTCGTAGAGCGCGCCGGCGAGCGTCTCGAGGCCGAAGCCGCCTGCGCGCAGGGCGACGCGCGCGCCGTTCTCCTGCGCCCGGATGTGAATGAAGCCGCGCTCGCGCACGGCGAAGGCCGGAAGCTCGAGGCTCGGATCGAAGCGGCCGAGACGGCGGACGAGGTCCCACGACCGGTCGGACCAGCGCCGGCCGCGCTCGTCGATCAGGATGCCGTCGGTCATCGGCGCCCCGGCGCCGCTCATTCCGTCGGGCATGGCGCCTCGCTCGCCGCCTTGGCCAGCCGCAGCACGCGCTCACGCAGGCGATCGTCGGCGATGGCGCGGAAGCACTGCACCAGCTCGATCTCGAGCGCGGTGAGGCCCGCTTCTTCCATCGTCGCCGTAGCCGCCGTCTCGTCCTTGAACAGGAACGACATCGGCACCCCCAGGAACTTGACCGCCGCCGCCAGGCGCGCCGCGGTCAGGCGACGGGCGCCGGTCTCGTATTTCTGCACCGCCTGCGCGCTGACGCCGAGCGCGGCAGCAAGCTGCTGCGGGCTGGCGCCGGCGAGACGACGCGCCGCGCGCAGCCGCTTGCCGATCAGCGCGTCCACCTGGCGGCTGCGCCGCCGCGCCGCCTTACGCCGGGACGGACCGCGACTTTCGGCCGTGATGCTCCTTCCGCGTTTCATGCCCGCCACTGCCCTGGTCGAAAAAGCGGCTGGGCGTCATGATACCGTCGGCGCGGCGCCGGCGCCATGAAAAGTGGCGATAGCCCCTATTGGACCCTGGCTCGTTCCCGCTCCGCGGCGCTCCGGCCCTTGTCGCCCGGAGCGTGCCGGCGCCGTTGCAGGTGCAACGCACGAACCGCCCCGGGCGCTCGGCCCGGGGCGGGGTTGCAGGCGATGGCGGTTGTGTCGCCGCGCGCCGGGCCGAAGGGCGCGGCTAACGGGCGGAGAGGTTCTGCTCGCTGATGATCTTGGTGAGGCGCAGCAGATGCTCGCGCAGATCGTCGCCGCGGATGGCGCGGAAGTGTCGCACCAGCTCGATCTCCTTGGCGGAGAAGCCGGCGGTGTCGGTCGCCGTCTGCGGTTCGGTGTCGTCCTGGAAGAAGAAGGACATCGGCACGCCGAGGAACTTCGCCGCCGCGGCCAGCCGGCCGGCGGACAGCCGGTTCTCGCCATTCTCGTATTTCTGCACCGCCTGGAAGCTCACGCCGATGGCGCCGCCGACATCCTCCTGGCTGGCGCCGGCGAGAAGCCGCGCCTGGCGCAGGCGGCTGCCGACCGACAGGTCGACATGGTTGGCGCGTCGCTTGCGCGGCTTGCGGCGCTGGCCGTCATTGCCGACGGTTTCTACCTTCGATTGCGTCATGTGCTCAAGACCTCCGTTCCCCGACATGGTTGGTGGCCCTCTACCCTGGCCCATTGTTTGGCGTGGGTTTCTACCATAAAGGGCGCCTTTCCCGGCCGGACAACTTAGCCCGGCCGCCGCCGTACTTCAATGTGTCATCTGCAATTAATCGGCATTTCCCTCAGGCCGAAGCGCGCGCCCCGCGAGCAGCGAAGCGGGCCTCGATCGCGTCCCAGACACGCGTCTCCAGACGGACGCCGTCGAGCCGGTTGATCTCCTGGATGCCGGTCGGCGAGGTCACGTTGATCTCGGTGAGATGGTCGCCGATGACGTCGATGCCGACGAAGACCAGCCCCTGCTCGCGCAGCGCCGGGCCGATGGCGGCGCAGATCTCGCGCTCGCGCGGCGTCAGGTCGGTCTTCACCGCCTTGCCGCCGACATGGAGGTTGGCGCGCGCCTCGCCCGCCGGCGGCACGCGCAGCACCGCGCCGAGCGGCTCGCCTTCGACCAGGATGATGCGCTTGTCGCCCTGGCGCACCGCCGGCAGGTAGCGCTGAACGATGATCGGCTCGCGGTAGAGCTGGGTGAAGAGCTCGAGCAGCGCGTTGAGGTTGTCGTCCTCCGGCTTCAAGTGAAACACCCCGGCGCCGCCATTGCCGAACAGCGGCTTCAGGATGATCTCGCCCTGCTCGCGGCGGAAGGCGAGGATCTCGTCGCGGTCGGCGGTGATGAGCGTCGGCGGCATCAGCCCGTCGAAATGGGTGGCGAAGAGCTTCTCCGGCGCGTTGCGCACGCTGACCGGGTCGTTCACCACCAGCACCTCCTCGCGCACATGCTCGAGGAGATGCGTGGCGGTGATGTAGGCCATGTCGAAGGGCGGGTCCTGGCGCATCAGGATCACGTCCATGGCGGCAAGCTCGACCGCCGTCTCGGCGCCGAAACGGTAATGCCGGCCGCGCTCGCGCCTGAGCTCCAGCGGGCGGGCCCGGGCGGTGAGCCTGCCGTCGCGCAGCGCCAGCGTCCGCGGCAAGTAATGATAGAGCGCGTGGCCCCGCCCCTGCGCCTCGAGTGCGACGACGAAGGTGGAATCCGCTTCGATGTCGATGCTCTCGATCGGATCCATCTGGATGGCGACGGCGAGGCCCATTGCGGCGCTTCCTGTGGCGGCGTCGGCGGCCATCATAACAGGCGGTCCGCCTGATATGCGAGATACCGCCCGCGCGCCCTCCGGCTCGCGAAAAGTTTTTCGCAAAAAGCTTTGACGGCTCGGGGATTGCAGATATTTTCCTTGGCGCCGAGGCGACAATCGGCGGAAGGGCGACGCCTGTCCCGGGTCTGGGGGCGCTACCCTAATCCAGAGTTCGAACAGAATGCCAGGCATCGCGGTCCAGGGAGGGACGGTTTGATCAGAGGCTTCGTGCGCCCGCGCCGGGCAGGTCCGGTGCGCTCGACCGGCAGGGCCGGGCGATGAGCGGTCCGGCGGCCAACGGTGCGGCCAAGCCGCTGCTCGGCGTCGACGGGCTGTCGGTCCATTTCGGCGGCATCGTCGCCCTGGACAACGTCTCCTTCCGCGTCGAGGCCGGGCAGATCTGCGGCCTCATCGGTCCGAACGGCGCCGGCAAGACGACGCTCTTCAACGTGCTGAGCCGGCTCTACCAGGCCGACAGCGGCACCATCGAGTTCGAGGGCAAGCCGCTGCTCCGGCAGGCGCGCCACGCCATCGCGCCGCTCGGCATCGGCCGCACCTTCCAGAACCTCGCTCTCTTCCGCAGCATGACGGTGCGCGACAACGTCATGATCGGCGGCCATTGCCGCGCGCGCGGCGGCTTTGCCGCCAACGCGCTGCGGCTCCCCTTCGTCGGCCGCGAGGAGCGCACGCTCGGCGAGCGCGCGCTGCGCCTGATCGAGACGCTCGAGCTCGGCGCCGTCGCCGACACGCCGGTGGCAGCGCTCCCGTTCGGCACGCAGAAGCGCGTCGAGCTGGCGCGCGCGCTCGCCAGCGAGCCCAAGCTCCTGCTGCTGGACGAGCCCGCGGGCGGGCTCAACCACGAGGAGGTCGAGCATCTGCGCGACCTCATCGGCTCGATCCGCGACCGGCTCGGCGTCACCGTGCTGCTGGTCGAGCATCACATGAGTCTCGTGATGAACGTCTCGGACAAGGTCGTGGCGCTCGATTTCGGCCGCAAGATCGCCGACGGCACGCCGCAGGAAGTGCAGCGCAATCCCGAGGTGATCAAGGCCTATCTCGGAGGCGAGCTGTGAGCGCGATCCTGGAGACGCGCGGCCTCTCGGCCGCCTACGGGCCGACGGCGGTGCTGAAGTCGGTCGATCTCAGCGTGCCCCAGGGCGGCATCGTCACGCTGCTCGGCGCCAACGGCGCCGGCAAGACCACGACGCTGCGCGCGCTCTGCAACATGATGGTGCGGGTCTCCGGCGAGATCCGCTTCGACCACCAGCGCATCGACGGCAAGGCGACCGAGGACATCGTGCGCCTCGGCATCGCCCACGTGCCGGACGGCCGCGGCACCTTCGTCAGCCTCAGCGTCGAGGAGAATCTGCGCCTCGGCGCATACACCAGGCGCGACCGGCAGGTGGCGCAGGATTTCGAGCGCATCTACGGCTATTTCCCGCGCCTCAAGGAGCGCCGGCGCCAGCAGGCCGGGACGCTCTCGGGCGGCGAGCAGCAGATGCTGGCGATCTCGCGCGCGCTGATGCTGCGGCCGAAGCTGCTGCTGCTCGACGAGCCGTCCTTCGGCCTAGCGCCGCTGGTCGTGCAGGAGATCTTCCGCATCCTGCGCGGCATCAACGAGCAGGAGGGCGTCAGCATGCTGCTGGTCGAGCAGAACGCCAACATCGCGCTCGAGCTCGCCGGCTACGCCTATCTGCTGGAGACCGGCCGCGTCGTCCTCGACGGCCCGCCGTCGACGATCAGCAGCGACGAATCCGTGCGCCGATCCTATCTCGGATATTAGGAGCCGCCATGCTCGCTTTCCTGCATCAGGTGCTTTCCGGCCTCGCCACCGGCGGCATCTATGCCAGCGTCGCGCTGGCGCTGGTGATGATCTACCAGGCGACGCATCAAGTGAACTTCGCCCAGGGCGAGATGGCGACCTTTTCGACCTACATGGCGTGGAAGATGATCGATTCGGGCTTTCCGTACTGGGCCGCCTTCCTGCTCACGCTGGTCTTCGCCTTCGTCGTCGGGGTGACGATCGAGCGCGTGATCGTGCGTCCCTTCTACAAGGCGCCGGTGCTCAGCGTCGTCGCCGTCTTCATCGGCCTGCTGCTGATCATCAACAGCCTCTCGGGCGCGATCTTCGACTACACGATCAAGCCGTTTCCGAGCCCCTTCCCGTCCGACGCCTGGTACGGCTCCCCCTATCTGTCGTCGCACGAGGTCGGCATGATCTTCGTCACCCTCATGGTGCTGGCGCTGATTTTCGCCTTCTTCCGCTTCACGCCGCTCGGCCTCGCCATGCGCGCGGCGGCGGAAAACCCGGTCTCGAGCCGGCTGGTCGGCGTGCGGGTCGGCTGGATGCTCGCGCTCGGCTGGGGCCTCGCCGGGATGATCGGCGCGGTCGCCGGGATGATGACCGCGCCGATCGTCTATCTCGATCCCTACATGATGTTCAGCGTGCTGCTCTACGGCTTCGCCGGCGCGCTGCTCGGCGGCATCGACAATCCCTGGGGCGCCGTGCTCGGCGGCTTCATCGTCGGCGTGCTGCAGAACCTGGCCGGCGCCTATGTGGTCGGGACCGAGCTGATGGTGACCGTGGCGCTGGTGATCATCGTCGGCATCCTGGTCATCAAGCCCTCGGGCCTGTTCGGCCGCACCATCGTGACTCGGGTCTGACCATGGCGACCCTCGACACCTCGCGTCCCGCCGCCGCCGCGCTCTTCGCCGGGCTGAGCCTGCGCGCCTGGAAGGTCATCGGCCTCGCCGCGGTTCTGGCGGCGGCCTGCGTGCTCCCGTTCACGATCAGCAGCTACCAGCTGCTGCTCGCCAACCAGGTGATCGTCTATGCCGTGGCGCTTCTCGGCCTCAACATCCTCACCGGCTACAACGGCCAGTTCTCGCTGGGCCATGGCGCCTTCTACGCGATCGGCGCCTATTGCACGGCGATCCTGCTCGACAAGACCGGCATTCCCTATTGGGCGACGATCCCGCTCGCCGGCGCGCTCTGCTTCGTCGCGGGCTTCCTGTTCGGCCTGCCGGCGCTGCGCCTCGAAGGGCACTACCTCGCGCTCGCGACCTTCGCGCTCGCCGTCGCGACGCCGCAGCTGCTCAAATACAAGGATTTCGACTTTCTCACCGGCGGCGTGCAGGGGATCGTGATCAGCGGCCCCGATACGCCGGGCGGGCTGCCGCTGCGCAGCGACCAGTGGCTCTATTTTTTCTGCCTGCTGTGGACCGTCCCGCTCTTCGTCCTCGCCTGGAACCTGCTGCGCGGGCGCACCGGCCGAGCGCTCATGGCGATCCGCGACCATCCGCTCGCCGCCTCGAGCATGGGCATCGACCTGGCGCGCTACAAATCCCTGACCTTCGGCGTCTCGGCGATGTATACCGGCATCGCCGGCGCGCTCGGCGCGCTCCTCGCGCAATTCGTCTCGCCCGACAGCTTCGACCTCTTTCTCTCGATCCGTTTTCTGGTCGGCATCGTCTTCGGCGGTCTCGCCTCGATGGCGGGCGTGTTCTTCGGCGCGATCTTCATCGAGTTCGTGCCCAACCTCGCCGACCTCGTGTCGAAGGCGGCGCCGCAGGCGATCTACGGCATCGTGCTCATCGTCTGCATGTATCTGATGCCGACCGGCGTCATGGGGCTGCTGCGCGCGCTCGGCCACAAGCTCGGGCGGTTGGTGGCGCGCTAGCAATCGGCTAGACTCCGCATCGCTTCAAAGACGACCTTCACAAGGGGGAGAGAACGCATGCGCTTCCGGACATCACTGCTGACCGCGGCTGCGCTGCTGGCGCTGGCGGGACCCGCCTTCGCCGCCGACGCGCCCGGCGTCACCGCGACCGAGATCAAGATCGGGAACACCATGCCCTACAGCGGACCGGCCTCGGCCTACGGCGTCATCGGCAAGGGCGAGACCGCCTTCTGGAAGATGGTCAACGAGCAAGGCGGCGTCGCCGGCCACAAGATCGACTTCATCTCGGTCGACGACGGCTACAACCCCGCCAAGACGGTCGAGCAGGCGCGCCGCCTGGTCGAGCAGGACGGGGTCGCCTTCCTCTTCAACCCGCTGGGAACGCCGTCCAACACGGCGATCGAGAAATACCTGAACCAGAAGAAGATCCCCCAGCTCTTCGTCGCCACCGGCGCCGACAAGTGGGGCAACTACAAGGACTTCCCCTGGACCATCGGCTGGCAGCCGAGCTATCGCACCGAGGCGGAGATCTACGCCCGCTACATCCTCCAGGAGAAGCCCAACGCCAAGATCGGCGTCCTCTACCAGAACGATGATTTCGGCAAGGACTACCTCGCCGGCCTCAAGGACGGGCTCGGCGACAAATACGCCAAGATGGTGATCAAGGAAGCCTCCTACGAGGTGACGGATCCGACCATCGACTCGCAGGTCGTGACCCTGCAGGGCGCCGGCGTCGACACGCTGGTCACCGCGGCGACGCCGAAATTCGCCGCCCAGACGATCCGCAAGGTCTACGACATCGGCTGGAGACCGCTGCACTTCATGACCAATGTGTCGATCTCGGTCGCCTCGGTCATGGAGCCCGCCGGGGTGGAGAAGGCCGTCGGCCTCATCTCCGCCAGCTACGGCAAGGATCCGACCGACCCGACCTGGAAGGACGACCCCGGCATGAACCAGTGGCGCGACTTCATGAAGAAGTACATGCCGGGCGCCGACCTCGCCGATGCCAGCTACGTCTACGCCTACGGCGTGAGCCTGACCATGCTGCAGGTGCTGAAGCAGTGCAACGGCGACTTCTCGCGCGAGAACGTCATGAAGCAGGCGGCCAACCTCAAGGATTTCGAGCTGCCGACGGTGCTGCCGGGCATCAAGCTCAACACCAGCCCGACCAACTACCATCCCATCCGGCAGATGCAGCTGGAGAAGTGGAACGGCAAGACCTGGGTGCTGTTCGGCAAGGTGCTCGGCGGCGCCGGCAGCTGAGCGACGACGCGGCGCGCCCGCGGAACTGGCCCGGCCGCCGCGCGCGGCCGGGCCTTTTTCTTGCTCCGAGGCGGAGGCGGCGGCGCTACTGCAGCCGCGATTTGAGCCGCTGCAGCAGGCGCGCGGCGCGGCGCCGCGCCTCGTCGTCGCCGGCAAGCGCCAGCGAGCGCTCGAGCGCCGCGATCGCGGCGCGGAGATTGCCGAGCTCGGCATTGACGAGGCCGGCCTCGCACCACAGCGCCGCGTGATCCGGCGCGAAGAGCAGCATGCCCTCGATCACGGCGAGCGCCTCGTCGAGCCGTCGGCTCCGGATCAGGCGAAGCTTCAGGTTGCTCTGCAGCCGGAGCAGGATGTCGCGGTCGCCGACCTCGGCGTAGTGCGACGGGACGAGCTCGACGGCGTCGCCGGCCACCGCCTTGAGCAGCTCGCGCAGCGCGACGGCGTCGCGCGCCCGGCCGCCATGGAAGGGATCGAAGACGATGCGCTCGCCGCCGACGGCGAGGCGCAGCAGGAAATGGCCGGGGAAGCCCAGCCCGGCCGCGTCCCAGCCCTGCGCGCGGGCGGCGTGCAGATAGAGGATGCCGAGCGCCACCGGCAGCCCCTTGCGGCGGTCGATGACGCGCATGAGGTTGGCGTTCTGCAGATCGTCGTAGGTGAGCGCGTCGCCCTGATAGCCGTAGCGCCCGACGATCACCTCGACGAGCGCGGCGCGCCGTTCCTCGGCGCTATCGGCCGCCGCCGCCGCCTCGGCGACCTCGGCGGCGAGCGCGTCGAGATGGCGGTGATAGCCCGCGAGGTCGACGCGCGGCCGGTCGCGGCACGCCAGCGC
>JASHTP010000182.1 GCA_030040495.1 Alphaproteobacteria bacterium | reverse complement strand
CCGCTTCCGCCGCCTCATGGCCGAGCAGCAGCGGGTTCATGCGCGGCGTCGGCACCTCTACTGGCTCGCCAGTCTCGATGCCGTCCTCGAACTCGTCTTCGTCGCTCATCGGGCCATCATAACGCCACGCTTGCGGAAGTTCTTTCCGCTCCCGCGCGATTTCAAGGCCGCCGACGCTTTCTTTCGATACCGGACCGTTACGGTTCCGATTTGAGCTAGGTTCCGAGCCCCGGCGACGAACTCGCCGCCTGCCTCAGCCGGCGCCACGCTCGAGGCGCCTCGCCCGTTCGACATAGGCCGCCGCGTCTTCCGCCAGCAGGAGGCGCGCTTCGACCAGCGCCGCCGCGGCTCGTTCCACTGCCGAAACATAGTCGCCGGCGCTCCGATAGCGTTCCGCCAGCGACGATCGTGGGTCGCCGTTCTCCTGTCGTTCCGCGGATGTTTTCGCGAACGGAATGAAACTGCCGTCGCGGTCGGCGAGCTCTCCCTCGGGGAAGGGCGGGCGGTAAAGGTTCCAGCCGGTATAGCTGCCGCGCGGCACGGCGATGTCGGGGAGCCGCACTCCGGCCACCTCGTTGCCGTCGGCATCGACCCGGCAGACCAAGGAGCGATAGCCGGCCTTGACCGTTTCAGGATCGACCCAGTCGCCCGGCGGGGAAACGCGGTTGGTCACGGTCGCGACCGCGACGCCCGGGATGGCCGGGAATCCCGTAGCATCCGCCGGGACGAGCGTGCCGTCGGCGAGCCGCGGCACCGCGCTGGGCGGCGGGGCGCGACCGGTCGCCACCCACTCATCGAGCGCCACCAGCAGCGCGCGCAGCGCCGGCATTGGATTGTGGGGATTGCGCGGATTGACCGCCGGACCGCGATCGGCAGGGCTGCCCGCCCGGCCGCCATGCTGGGTCCCGGCGATGAGGTAGAGGCGGGCGTTGTCGGGAAGCGCCGTGTCGCGCTCGCCCAGCGGGTCCGTATGCAACAGGGAGGCGCCCTTCTGCCAGTATTCGGTGGAGGTGTTGGTCTGGATGAAGAGCGGGTCGCTGCGGTCGCCGAGGAACAGCGCCCCTTCCCGATCCGTCAGCGGATCGCGCAGCCGCGCCGGCGAGAAGGGGAATTCGTTCTCCGGGAAATCATGGTCCTCGTGCTGGGAGTTGGTGCGGAAGGGCTGGGCGTAGAGCGCGTTAAGGAAGACGCGGCCGACGCCGGCGGTATGCGCCAGCACCCCGTCGAAGACGCGGCGCCCCTGCTCGTCGCGGTTGACGCCGCTGGCGATATGGGTGCGGAGATAACGGCCGGCCTGCGAGATGCCGAACCCCAGCGCATGGCTCGGCCGGAAGCGCAGCACGGCCTGGCCCGCCTCGTCGTAGCGCAGATGGCTGACGACATCGCGGGTCGCCGCGAGGCCGATGCCGAGCACCATCGGATCGCGCGCGGAATAGTGGAGCTCATAAAGCGTGCCCGGCTCGGGCACCGTCCCTTCCGGCAGCAGCCGCACGCGGCGCTCGTCGAGAAACTCCCAGGCTTCGCTTGGCAGCACCCGGCGCGGGTCGGCCTGCCGGCGCCGGAGGCAAAGCCGTGCCTGGGATCGATCGAGCGTCGCCGCGGCGTAGGACAGGCGGAACATATCGAACGGCGAGTCCGGCCGGGTTCCCGGCACGAACTCGTCGCGGATGCGGCGGATGATCGGACTTCCCGCCTCCTGCGCCGCCGGCGCAGCAAGGCCCAACGCGGCGTTGGCGCGCTTCACCGTCGCATCCCAGCCCGACCAGACCACGGTGAAGCCGAGCCTGAGCGGCAGCGCATCGCCGAAATCGGCCGCTGCCTTGAGGTCGTTGCCGGCTGCGCCAGCGCAGAGATTGGCGAAGAGCAGCTTGCGGCCGCGGTTGTTGACCTCGTACAGCAGGCGGCCATTGCCCTTAGCCGCATCCGCAGGCCGCAAGATGAAGAGATCGGCCTCGTATTCGACCAGGCCGGCGGCGTTGCGCACCGCCTTGTCGAGCTCGGCGATCGCGTGGTTCGTCGCCGCGTCCGGCCGCAGCACGCCCCGGGCCTTGCCGATGAGGCGGAGATAGGCGCCCGCGGCGCCGAAGGAACGACCTTCGGCTACCTCCTCGACGCGCTCGATCGCGACCGAAACAATCATCAGGTGATCGAAAGATCCGGCTCGAGCCCGAGCAGCGCCTGCCCGACGGTCTCGAAATGCTGCTGGCGCGCCTGGAGATGTTGCGACACCGTGATGATGTCGCGCATGCGCCGCTCGAGCGGGTGGCTCTCGTAGATCGCCGTGGCGCCGGCGGCGTGGAAGACGGTGTCGGCGACCTCGCGCGCCTGATGGATGGCGTAGGTGCTGCTGAGCCGGTTGGCGAGGCGATGCTCGACGGCGAGCTTGCCCGCAGCGGCGGCGCGCCAGCTCGCCTCGAGCGTCTGCTGCAGGAAGGCGCGCGCGGCGTCGAGCTTCGCTTCGCACAGCGCCACTTGCGCCTGCACCAGCGCGTCCTCGCGCAAGGTGCCTTTGGTGAGCCGCGGCGTCTTGGCCGAGGCCAGCGCGATGAAATCCGCCAGCATGGCGCGGGCGATGCCGATGGCGACGCCGGGAAAGCCCGCCATGTAGACCGAGTTGATGGTGAAGCGGTAAAGCGGATAGTCGGTGCGCGTCGGCTGGTTGCGCAGGAAGCTGTGCTGCGCCGGTACGAAGAGATCCCTCACCGCATAGGCATCGCTCGCCGTGCCTCTGAGGCCGATGACCTGCCAAACGTCGGCGATCTCGGCGCCCGCCGCCGGGAAGACGAAGGTGCGCAGCAGCGGCGTGCCGTCGGGCGCGATGCGCGGCGTTCCCGCCTCGTCCGGCACGGTCACGTAGCAGCCGAGCCAGCTCGCCTGGCGGCATCCGCTGGCGAAACCCCATTTGCCGCTGATCCGCCAGCCGCCGGGCGCTTCGATGACCTGCGCCGATCCCGGCCCCCAGGCGAGGACGGCGCGCGTCTCGCCGAACACCTCCCGCGCCGCCTCCGGCGCGAGGAAGCCCGCCGATTGCGCACAACCATTTGCCTGGCAGACGCACCAGGCGGCGCTGCCGTCGGCCTTGGCCAGCTCTTCGATCACCAGCGAGAAGCCGGCGAGATCGAGCTCGGCGCCGCCGAGATCGCGCGGCAGCAGCAGGCGATAGAGCTCGGCGGCGTGCAACGCGTCGACCACTTCTGGCGTGAGCCGCCGCGCCGTCTCGATCGCGTCGCCGGCGGCGGCGATCATCGGCGCGAGCTGCCGCGCCCTCTCGATGGGATCCCACATCGCGCGCCAGCATAGCGGCAAGGCAAACGAGGTTGCAAAGCCGCCAAGTCCTTATGCGCCCTGCAAGGCGGAGAGAAGGTTTGTCGCTTGCTTGCTCGAGACGGCGCTAGAGCTTCGCCTTCAGCCGTTCCCTCACCGCGGCGAGCACCGCTTGGTGCACGCCGTCGATGCCGCCGGCGGCGTCGATCACGACGCAGCGTCGCGGCTCTCGCCGGGCGATGTCGAGGAAGCCTTGGCGGAGCTTCTCGTGAAAGGCGCGATCCTTGCGTTCGAACCGCGTTTCGTCGCCGGCGCGCGCCTGCGCCCGCGCCAATCCCTCCGCCACGGGCAGGTCGAGGATCAAGGTCAGATCGGGCATGAAATCGCCGGCGACGAGGCGGTGCAGCGCCTCGAGCTCACTGCGTGTGACGCCGCCCGCCGAGCCCTGATAGGCTAACGTCGAATCGGCAAAGCGGTCGCACACCACCCAGTCGCCGCGCTCCAGCGCCGGCCAGACCGTGGCGGTGAGATGGCTGCGCCGGGCGGCAGCGATCAGCAGCGCCTCGCTCACCGCGTCCCAGCGCTGCGGATGGCCTTCGACCAGCAGCTGGCGGATCTCTTCGGCCCCAGGCGCGCCGCCGGGCTCGCGCGTCGCCAGCGCGACGATGCCGGCACGCGCCAGCGCGTCGACGAGGAGACGCAGCTGCGTCGATTTGCCGGCGCCCTCGCCGCCTTCGAAGGTTATAAAGCGGCCGCGCGTCAGCGCTTGGTGCCCCAGAGCAGATAGCCCGCGGTCTCGGCCATGCGTCCGAGCGGGCCCAGGCGGTCGACCGCTTGCGTCGCCTGCAAGGGGATCTCGACCGGAGCATTGTCCGGCGCCGCGATGACGAGCTTGCCGACGGTCTCACCCTTCGCCACCGGCGCCTTGACCATGCCGTCATAGATGGCGGTCACCTTGAGGTCCTTGCGCGCGCCGCGGGCCAAGGTCACCATCGCGTCCTTGGCCGGCGCCACCGGCACCTTCTGCTCGACGCCCATCCATACCGGCGCCTCGTCGATCGCCTCGCCGGCCTTGGCGACGGTGTAGTTGCTGAACTCGCGATAGGCCCAGTCGAGCACGCGCTCGCCCTCCTGCGCCCGCTCCTTCATGCTGTCCATGCCGGCGAGCACGAAGATGATGCGGCGACCGTCGCGCACCGCCGAGCCGACGAGGCTGTAGCCGGACTCCTCGGTGTGGCCGGTCTTGATGCCGTCGGCGCCGAGATTCTCGTACAGCAGCGGATTGCGGTTGCCCTGCTTGATGCCGTTGTAGGTGAAGTCCTTTTCGGCCTCGTAACGGTAGAATTGCGGATAGTCATGGATGAGGTGCCAGGACAGCGTCGCGAGGTCGCGCACCGACATGTAATGGTCGGGCGCCGGCAGGCCGTTCACATCGGCGAAATGGCTGTCCTTGAGGCCGAGCTTCTTGGCGTTCTCGTTCATCTTCTCGACGAAGGCCTGCTGGCTGCCGGCAAGCCCTTCGGCGAGGACGACGCAGGCATCATTGCCCGACTGGATGATCATGCCGCGCAGGAGGTCCTCGATCTTCACCTCGCCGGGATAGGGCACGAACATCTTGGAGCCGCCGGTGCGCCAAGCCGCCTCGCTGACCGGCAGCATGTCGTCGAGCTTGGCCTTGCCGTCGGCGAGATAGCCATACACGGTGTACGCGGTCATGATCTTGCTCAACGACGCCGTCGGGATGCGCTGATCGGCGTCCTTGGCAAGCAGCACGGCATGCGTCTGGTAATCGATGACAATGGCGTTCTTCGCCGAGGTATCGAAGGTCGGCGGCTCGGCGGCGGCAGGCAGCGCCAAGGACAGGCCAACGAGGAACAATCCCCAGCCGACCAGGCCGGGCGCAGACAGACTTTTCATGCGGTCACACTCGCTGATGTCGGCGCCGACGACGCCAAGGCTCGGCGATGCTGCGCCTTAGCAGCGGATTGCGCCGAAAATATGGTCGCCCGGCGATCCATCAATCGACGATGATGCGGGCCTCGGTAAGACCGGTGCCGACGACGCGGTCGAGCAGCTTGTCCGCCTCGTCGACGCTGCCGATCGGCCCGAGCCGGACGCGGTAGAGAGCGACGCCGTTGACCTTGGCGCCCATCACCTTGACCGAGCCCAGCCGCTCGAGCCGGCTCTTCACCTTGAGGGCATTGGCGGGAACCGCATAGGCGCCGGCCTGGATGTAGATCTGCGTCGGCTTGACCGGCACGATCGTGACCTTGTCCGGCGGCGGCGGCAGCGCGGCAGCGGCCGGCAAAGGCCGCGGCAGCGGCGCCGGCTCGGTGGAAGCGACCTGCATGGTCGGAGCCGGCGTCAGCGGCTGCATCACCACCGGCGCTACCGGCGCGGCATGGGCGGGATCGGCGGCCTGGGCGACGAGGTTCCGTTGCGCCAGGCTCTCCGCCGCGATGGTCTCCGGCACCAGGATCTTCACCCGCACCTTGGCGGTGCCTTCCTGCTCGAAGCCGAGCAGCTGCGCCGCCCGGCGCGAGACGTCGATGATGCGACCACGCGCATAGGGGCCGCGATCGTTGACGCGCAGCTGGATCGAGCGGCCATTCTCCAGATTGGTCACCTGCACGATGGTCGGCATCGGCAGGGTGCGGTGCGCCGCGGTCAGCGCATTGAGGTCGAAGACTTCGCCGTCGGCGGTGTACTTGCCGTCGAACTCCTTGCCGTACCAGGAGGCGATCCCGGTTTCGTCATAGGACCAGTCCTGCGCCGGGTAGTACCAGACGCCATCGATCTCATAGGGCTTACCGATCTTGAAGATGCCGTGCTCTTGCACCTGGCGCGACGGCTCCGGGCCGCGCCCGGCGCAGGCCGCCAGCGCCGCCAGGAGCGCGAGAAGGACAAGGTGCTGGACGGTGCGGCGGATCATGAAACGGTCGGGCTGCCTATATCTGGTATAGGTTACTGCTATTCCATACTATCGGCAAGGAGGCCGACCGCACTGGCGAAATAATTGGAGCTGTTCCACTTCAGCAGCACGCGGTAATTGCCATAGACCAGCACTGACGGCCCCTGGTCGCCGCCCGGGCGCAGGATGGAGGCCTCCAGCGTGCCCCGCGGCAGCGGCCCGCCATCGGCGCGGCGGACGCCGAGCCGGCTCCATTGCGCCAGTGATTTCTTAACTCCGGTGCCGAGCAGCGCCGGGGCGAATCCGGCCGGCAGCCTCACCTCGCGCCCCCAGGTCTCGTCGCCGCGCCAGCCGGACTGGGCGAGATAGTTGGCGATCGAGGCGAAGACATCCTCGCGCCGGTGCCAGATGTCGCGCCTGCCGTCGCCGCTGAAGCTCACGGCATAGAGTAGGTAGCTCGAAGGCATGAACTGGCTCTGCCCCATCGCCCCGGCCCAGGAGCCCAGCATGTCTTTGGGATCGACATTGTCGCGATCGATGATGCGCAGGGCGTCGATCAGCTCCTGGCGGAAGAAGCTGCTGCGGCGGCCGTCATAGGCGAGCGTCGCCAGGGCGGCGATCACCGGAAATTTGCCGGTGACCTGGCCGAAGCTGGTCTCGATCCCCCAGAGCGCGACGATGAAACGCGGCTGCACGCCGTAGCGGCGGCCGATCTCGGCGAGCACCGCGCGGTTCTGCCGCAGCTTCTCGCGCGCCGCCTCGCGCCGCTCCGAGCTGACCACGCGGCTGAGATAATCCCCAAAGGTGACCGTGGTTTCGGGCTGCTCCCGGTCGAGCTCGATGACGCGCTGCAGCGGCTCGATACCGGCCAGCGCTCGATCGAGCGTCGCCGGGCGGATGCCTTGGGCGAGCGCATCCCGGCGCAGCCCCTGGAGCCAGCTGGCGAAATCCTCCGCCGCCGAGGCCGGGGCGATCGACGACAGGCTGGCGAGCAAGAGCAGGGTGAGAAGCAGGCGGCGAATGAACACAGCGATCTCTTCGAACGGTACGATGCCGATGCGAGCCGCGGCGATCCTGCCGGGCGCCCGCGTTACCGGCCGCCATGATGTGGCCGGAATGGTTAAATTTTAGTCAAAATCGAGCCGTCCCGCACGCGAAATCAAGGGGGTAGCCTGCCCGCGCGGCCTCGCCGCAAAGGCTCGCCGCCGGCGCCGGGCGCTCATCCGACCTCGTTGCCGAAGCGGATCGTGCCGTTTTCGATCCCGTCGAGCACGATCGCCAGCCCGCCGCTGCGCAGCATCCATTCCAGGCGATGGTCCCGGTATTGCCGCTTGAAGCGGCCGCTCGCCACCAGGGCGCCGAGATCGGGGCCCGACGTGAACCGGGTCCGCGCCGCAGCCGCGGCGGCAGCGACGCTCGGGCGCTCGTTGGCGCGTTTCAGCCAGTCGGCGAGTCGGCCGTCCGGGCGGGGCGCGTTGCCGAACGCCGCCGAGATGTTGAGATGGGGCGCCACGGCGATGTCGCCCCAGCCGAAGCGCTCGCCGGTGAACCAGGGCCGCCCGGCGAGCTGCCGCTCGAGCCAGGCTTGCAGCGACGCCGTCTGCCCGGCGGCGCGCGCCAGCAGCCGCTCGCGCAGCTCGCCCGAGGCGCGCTTGAAGCCCTCGATCTCGAGCAGCGCCCAGTTGATCGCCTCGTACTGCGTGTCCATGACGTCCTCGAGCATGCGCACCCGCGCCCGTTCGGCCGGCCCGGGCGGCAGCAGCGGCGGCTCCGGAAACTTGTCCTCGAGATATTCGAGAATTACCGTGGAATCGACGACGTGGAGATCGCCATCGACCAGCGCCGGCACCTCGTGGCGCGGATTGTCGCGCTTGAACTCCTCGTCGCGCACCGCGCCGCTGCCGAACGCCTCCGGCAGCCTGGTGTCGAACGGGATGCCTTTCTCGGCGAGCGCGATCTTCACCTTCTGCGCATAAGGCGACAGCGGATGCTCATAGACCAGGATCATCGCAGCAGCCTCCCTTGACGCCGCATCATACCGGGTTCGGCGCGATCGCCCCATTCACGGTATCGCGCGGCACCGGAAGGCGCTCAGCCCACCAGCGCCCGGGCCGTTTCGCGCAACTCCGCCGGCAGCGGCGCCGAGCGGCGGGCCTCGAGGTCGAAATGCACCCCCGCCTGGTGGAAGCGCGCCAGCGCCTCGCCGCTCTTCGCCTGGCGCATCTCGTGCAGCATGCGCAGCGACGAGTTCCCCGCCGCCAGCAGCCGGCTCGTCACCACCAGCCCGTCGCCCGCCCCCGGCGACGGCGCCAGCAGCTCGAGCCGCGTCTCGAAGGTGGAGAAGCCGCGCCGGTTTGCGCGCATGTAGGCCGGAGTCATGCCGAAAGCGCCGCAGACAAAAAGGCAGGCACAGGCGAAGCGGTGGACATAGCCCGACAGCATCAGCTCGCCGCGCTCGTCCAGCTCCGCCGCCTTCACCCGGTCGCGGCCGCTGTCGATGATGCGCCCGGCCGGCGACGGCTCGGCGATGGGGTCGAAGCCGGGGCTGTTCCAGGCGGTGACCGAAGCCGCTAGCGCCCGCCGCCCCTCGCTCCGCCCGCCATAGGGAAGCTCGCGCGGCGCCAGCCGATGCTCGACCAGGGTGGTGACCTCGCCGCTGCCGGGATCGCTCAGCTCGTGGCCGATCGTGATCGCCTCGCCGTCGCTGCCGATGACGCCGCTGCGCGCCACCATCCCGTCGCCGGCGCGCAGCTCCTTCCGGTAGCGCACCAGCACCCGGTTCGTGCGCCAGGCCGCGCCCGGCGGTAGGTCCGGCGCGAGCTGCTCGATCAAGGCGAACGCCGCGTCGGCGAAGCGGTCGAAATAGCAGCCGATGGTGAGATGGCCCATCACGTCGCATTCCCACGCCGCGACGACACTGCGATAGGTTTCCGCGAGCGCGCCGTTCCTTGCCATGGCCTCTCCTTCCTGCGCGACCGCGACTATGCCACGCGCCTGGCGGCGACGTAAGCACGCCGGACGGGGGGCGCTCCTGTCGGCGACCCTCTGGCCGGCCCCTTTGGGCAGAGGATGCCTCGGACGGACCGTCCCGAAGATGAAATTGCCGCAGTGCAACACGCGTCTATGGCGAATACTTCCCGATCATCTAAAATTTTATGCAATTCCTTCGCGAATGGCCTTGTGATTAATGTGCGATTAAGCTCTTGTCTTGCCCGAGGGTAATCGGGAGGAGACGATGACCGTAGGGTCAGAGCACCAACTCGGCTATCGCCTGACCGCGGGCGCGGTCCGGCCGGCAAAAAAGCAAATCCTGCGCGCCCATATGACGGCGCTGGCGCAGCGGCTCTACGGTCCGGAGATGCCCGCCGAATATCACCGCAAGCTGGCGGTCGACATCCTGCGGACCCGGCGGCGGGCGGCGGGGCGCTGAGGGTTCGTTGCCATGTTGAGCGACAATATCCGGCGGCTGCGGCGTCCTGAAGGCGCCGACGCGGCGCCCGGCCGACGCTGGAAGACGAACTGGCCGGCC
>JASHTP010000181.1 GCA_030040495.1 Alphaproteobacteria bacterium | reverse complement strand
CCTGATAGGCGAGGAAGGCCTTCATGAACTTGTCGGCCGCCTCCTTGGTGGCGGCGCGGCTGGCGCAGACCGCCTCGGCGCCGGTGATCTCCGAGGTCTCGCCGAAGCAGGTGGTGGCGCCCATGCCGTCGACCTTGTCGATGAGGTTGCCGACCGTCGGGCAGGAAGCGAGGCCGGAGGTGGTGTCGCTCTCGCCGCATTTGGTCGAGATGAACAGCTCCTCGAGGCTGCAGCGCTCGCGCTGCTTCTCGGACGCCGCCTGCAGGAATTGCTGCGCCTTGCGCGCCGCCGCCGCGATGGTGTTGATGTCGCCATTGCCTTCGATGGCGAAGCCGGTCACCGGCTTGCCGGTCCCGGCGATGCCGTCGACGACGCGGCTGGTCCAGCCGGGCTCGATGCCGATGACGATGCAGGCGGCGACGTTGGGGTTGCTGCCGGTGCCGATGAGGGTGCGGAAATGCAGCTCGAGATCCTCGCCGAACTGCAGCCGCCCATAGGCGTGCGGCAACGCCAGCGTGCCCTTGACGTTGTTGGCGACCGCTTCGGCGGCGGCGTTGGAGAGATCGTCGAGCGGCAGGATCGCCACGTGGTTGCGGATGCCGACCCGGCCGTTCTCGCGGCGATAGCCCATGAATTGCGGACGCGCCATGATCACCACCTCTTCGTCTTCATGTTGTGGACATGGACGTGCCGTCCCTTGCCGATCTCGCCGACGGCGCGGCCGACATCGTTGCCGTATTTGAGCACGGTTTCGCCCGGCCTGATGTCGCCGAGCGCGATCTTGTGGCCGAGCGGCACGGCGTCGAGCGCCTTGAGGCGGATGGTCTCGTCGGTCTCCATCACCCAGCCGGTGAGCTCCCGGCCGGGTTTCACATCCTCGACGACGACGACGCCGACCGTGTCGGCCTTGTCGTGGACGATGAAATGCGTCTCCATCGGCATCCTCCAGCGCTGCGCCCGGTCCGTGACGGCCGGGCTTTTCCTTCTCGGGCTTTCTATCCTATAACTTATAGAAGAGTTGTCCATGCCCATGTCCCGACGCCGGCCCCGCCGGGGTCGCCGCCGCGGGGAAAGCACGAGGATGGCCAAGGAGTTGCCGGGCTTCCGCCCGCTCTACGCCCAGGTCGCGGAGCTGCTCACCGAGCGCATCGGCTCCGGCCGGTGGAAGCCGGGCGCGCCGCTGCCGAGCGAATTCCGGCTCGCCGACGAGCTGAAGGTCAGCCAGGGAACGGTGCGCAAGGCGCTCGACGAGATGGCGTCGAAGAACCTGCTGGTGCGCCGCCAGGGGCGCGGCACCTTCGTCGCCCAGCACAGCGCCCAGACCGCGCATTTCCGCTTCTTCCCGCTGGTCGACGAGGCCGGCGTCAAGGAGATGCCGACCAGCACGGTGCTGGCGCAGAAGACCGGCCGCGCCGAGCGGCAGGAGGCGGAAGCGCTGGGGCTGCCGCCGCGCGCCCCCGTCCACCGCATCCTGCGGCTGCGGCGGCTCGCCGGCCGCACCGTGGTGGTGGAGCGGATCACGCTCTCGGCCGCGCTCTTCGACGGCCTCGCCCTGCCGATCGGCACCGAGATGCTCGAGGAGCTCTATGTCGTCTACGAGCAGCAGTTCGGCGTCACCGTGGCGCGCGCCGACGAGCAGCTGCGCGCCGTGCCGGCCTCGGCCGAGGATGCGCGCCATCTCGGCCTCGCCGCCGGGACGCCGCTGCTCGAGGTCCGCCGCATCGCGCGCGACCTCTACGGGGCGCCGCTCGAGCTGCGCATCGACCGCTGCGACACCAGCCGGCACTGCTATGTCAACAGCCTCGACTGAGCGCGCCGCCGGACGCGCGCCGCGCGCTGCGGACGCGATGCTATAGTGGATCACGAGTGCCGGCGCCGCGGGATCGAACCGCGGCCGGCCGAAAGGGAGGAACGATGCGACTGCGAACATTGATCGTGGCGCTGGCCTTGGGCGGCGCCCTTGCCGGCGCGGCGACGGAGGCCCGCGCCGAGGCCACGGAGATCCGCCTCGCCAAGCAATTCTCGATGGGCTACGTGCAGTTCAACGTGCTCGAGCACCGGCACCTGATCGAGAAATACGCCAAGGAAGCGGGGCTCGGCGAGGTCAAGGTGGTGTGGGCGACCTTCAACGGCCCCAACATGATGAACGACGCGCTGCTCTCCGGCTCGGTCGACGTTGTCGCCGGCGGCGTGCCCGGGCTGGTGACGCTCTGGGCCAAGACCAAAGGCACGCCGGAGGAGGTGCGCGGCATCTCGGCGCTGAGCTCGCAGCCCTTCCTGCTCAACACCAACGACCCCCGCATCAAGTCGGTGCGCGACTTCCGCGCCGGCGACAAGATCGCGGTGCCGGCGGTCAAGGTGTCGGTGCAGGCGGTGACGCTCGAGATGGCGGCGGCCCAGGCCTTCGGCCGCGCCGACTATGCCAAGCTCGACCCGCTCACCGTCTCGCTGTCGCCGCCCGACGCGACCACCGGCCTCCTCGCCGGCGGCGCCGAGTTCAGCAGCGTCTTCAGCGTGCCGCCCTTCCAGCAGGAGCAGCTCGAGCATCCCGGCATCCACACCGTGCTCAACTCCTTCGACGTGCTCGGCGGGCCGCACAGCTTCACCGTCGCCTGGACCTCACGGAAGTTCCATGACGGCAATCCCAAGCTCTATGGCGCGCTCATCGCCGCGCTCAAGGAGGCGACCGAGATCATCAATGCCGACAAGCGCGCCGCCGCCGCGCTGTGGATCGAGGATTCGCGCTCGAAGCTGCCGCTCGACATGGTGAGCAAGGTCATCGCCGGGCCGCAGGTGACCTGGACGATGACGCCGCAGCAGACGATGAAGTTCGCCGATTTCATGCACGAGGTGGGCTCGATCAAGGCGGCGCCGGCCTCGTGGAAGGATCTCTTCTTCCCGGAGATCCACGACATTCCCGGGAGCTGAACGGCGGCGAGATGCCGCGTTGGTCCGGCGCCGCACGGGCGATAGAATGGAGCGCGACGGCGGCACCGGAGGATCGCATGATCGTGTTTCGCGACCGCATGGCGCGCGGTGAGAGCCGCACCGGCTGGCTCGACAGCCGGCACACCTTCTCCTTCGCCGACTATCACGATCCCGCGCAGATGGGCTTCCGCGCGCTCCGCGTCATCAACGAGGACCGGGTGATCCCCGGCGCCGGCTTCCCGCCGCACGGCCACCGCGACATGGAGATACTCACTTATGTTCTGGAAGGCGCCCTCGCGCACAAGGACAGTCTCGGCAACGGCGCGGTGATCCGCCCCGGCGAGCTGCAGCGCATGAGCGCCGGCACCGGCATCGTCCACAGCGAGTTCAACGCGTCTTCGACCGAGCCGGTGCATTTCCTGCAGATCTGGATCATCCCCGACCGGGTCGGATTGGCGCCGAGCTACGAGCAGAAGGCCTTTCCCGCCGCGGAACGGCGCGGCCGGCTTCGCCTCGTCGCCGCGCCGGACGGGCGGGACGGCGCGCTCACGGTCCACCAGGATGCGCGCCTCTACCTGGCGTCGCTTGCGGCCGGCGAGCGGATCGCGCACGAGGTCGCGGCAAAGCACGGGCTCTGGCTGCAGCTCGCCCGCGGCATCGTCGCCCTCGACGGCACCGAGATGCGCGAAGGCGACGGCGCCGCGATCGAGGGCGAAGGCGGCATCGACGTCGACGCGGAAACGGACGCGGAATTCTTGCTGTTCGATCTGGGATGACAGGCGCCGCGTCGCCGGCCGCCCCGGCCGGCGATCCGCACCAATCGCAGAGAGGAGAGCGTCGATGAGCGAAGACCGCGGCAGCGCGTTCCTGTTCGACCTCGACGGCACGCTGGTCGACAGCGTCTATCAGCATGTGCTGGCCTGGCGCGAGGCGCTGCAGCAGGAGGGCATCGAGCTTTCGGTCTGGCGCATGCACCGCAAGATCGGCATGAGCGGCGGGCTCTTCACCAACATGCTGCTGCGCGAGACCGGGCTCGCCATCGATCCCGCGCGCATCGAGCGCCTGCGGCAGCTGCACGCCGCCGCCTATAATCGCCGCTCGGCCGACATCAGGCCGCTGCCGGGCGCGCGCGAGCTGCTCGCCTGCCTCAGCGACGCCGAGGTGCCGTGGGCGATCGCCACCAGCGGGCGGATGGAGACGGCGCGGCCGGTGCTGCAGACGCTCGGCGTCGATCTCGATCGCGTGCCGGTGGTGACGCGCGACCAGGTGCGATACGCCAAGCCCGATCCCGATCTCTTCCTGGCGGCGGCGCGGCGGCTCGGCGCCGAGATCGAGACCGCCTCGGTGATCGGCGACAGCGTCTGGGACATGCTCGCCGCGCGCCGCGCGCGGGCGCTCGGCATCGGGCTCCTCTCCGGCGGCTACGGCAGCGAGGAGCTGGAGCGCGCCGGCGCCTACCGCGTCTACGAGGACCCGGCCGATCTGCTGAAGCATATCGACGAGGTCGGCGTGCGGCGCTGAGCCGTCCCCTCACCCCGCCCGATCGTATTTCCGCACGAATTCCGCCGCGTCGAGCCGGCGGAAATCCTCGAGCGCGGCGGCGAGGCGCTCTTTCGGCCAGTCCCACCAGGCGATGCGGGCGAGGCCGGCCTCGACCTCCGCGCTGAAGCGGCGGCGCAACGGCCGCGCCGGGACGCCGACGACGATGGTGTAGGGCGCGACGTCATGCGTCACCACCGCGCCCGCGCCGATCACCGCGCCGGTGCCGACCGAGACGCCGGGCATCAGGATGGCGCCGTGGCCGATCCAGACATCGGGGCCGATCGTCACCCGGTGCGCGCGGCGCCAGGCGAAGACCGCCTCGTCGTCGGCATCGGCGAGATGGTGCGAGCGGCTGCGATAGGTGAAGTGATGCTGGCTCGCCCGCTCCATCGGATGGTTGGTCGGGTTGATGCGCACCGCGGCCGCGATGTTGCAGAACTTGCCGATCTCGGCGTTGTAGATGTCGCAATCCTGCGCGGTGTAGGCGTAGTCGCGAAAGTCGCTCTCGAGAAGGCGGCTC
Organism: Alphaproteobacteria bacterium; assembly: GCA_030040495.1. Taxonomy (GTDB): domain Bacteria; phylum Pseudomonadota; class Alphaproteobacteria; order ATCC43930; family CGMCC-115725; genus DAHUYF01. The sequence goes on along the minus strand of JASHTP010000181.1, from coordinate 775 downwards.
CTGGCCCCGAGCACGGTCCAGGGCCCCATGCGGCTCTTCTTCACCAGCGCGGTCGGATGGATCATCGGCGCCTCGGTCATGCCGGCGCCGTCATGCCAGGGATGGTCGAGCTCGCCGAAATCGACTTGGATCATGGCGCGGCTCAGGCGATGCGCTCGCCGAGGCGCCAGGTGGTGCGGGCGAAAGGCAGCTTGTCGATGACGGCGACGCGCACGAGATCGGCGCGCAAGCCCGGCGCGATCCGGCCGCGATCGGCAAGGCCGACGGCATCGGCGGGGTTGGCGCTCACCGTCGCCACCGCATCGGGAAGCCGGATCCCGGCCTCGTCGACGAGCTTGAAGGCGGCGTGCAGCAGGCTCACCGGCACATAGTCGGAGGAGAGAATGTCGAGGATGCCGGCGCGGGCGAAATCGAGCGCCGAGGCGTTGCCGGAATGCGAGCCGCCGCGCACCACGTTGGGGGCGCCGCCGAGCACGCTCATCCCGGCGCCGTGCGCCGCCGCCGCGGCCTCGTGCGTGGTCGGGAACTCGGCGATGACGACGCCGGCCTGGCGCGCCTCTTCGACATGGGCGCGGGTGGCGTCGTCGTGGCTGGCCAGCCGAATGCCGCGCCGGCGCGCCAGCGCCACGATCGCGGCGCGGTTGCCGGCGGCGTAGCGCTCCTGGTCGGCCTGGCGGGATTTGATGAAGTCGGCGAGCGCCGCGTCGGTGAGATTGTACTTGCCCTGGTAATAGGTCTTGAACTGCTCGAGGCTGACGAATTGCCGCTGGCCCGG
>JASHTP010000180.1 GCA_030040495.1 Alphaproteobacteria bacterium | reverse complement strand
TGCCGTCCTCGGTGCTGCAGATCCTCCACGGCAAGCCGACGGTGGTGCTGCCGGCGGAAAGCGCCGAGGCGAAGCCGGTCTTCCCGGTGCCGGGCTGGTCGCAGCGCGCCTGAGCGGGCGCGACGCAGCGAGCGGGCGCCCCGCGGCCTCATGCTGTTCCTCAACATCATCGTCGCGGGGCTGCTCACCGGTGCGGTCTACGGGCTGATGGCGCTCGGCCTTTCGGTCATCTTCGGCGTCATCCGCGTGGTCAACTTCGCCCATGGCGAGATGATGGTGCTGGCGATGTACGGCGCCTATGTCGCCAACGCCGCCACCGGGCTCGACCCGCTGCTGACGCTGCCGCTGGTGACGCTCGCGCTCTTCCTCTTCGGCTATGCGCTGCAGCGCGGCCTCATCAACCGCTACATCGCGCGGCCCGAGCACGAGCAGTTCCTGCTGCTGCTCGCCGTCGCCACCATCATCACCGCGAGCCTGCTGATGGGGTTCGGGCCGGACGCGCGCAACGTGCAGCTCGACTACGCCTATGACAGCTACCAGGTCGGCGGCGTGCTGCTCGACAAGGTCCGCGTGCTCGCCGCCGGCGGCGCGGTGGTCGGCGCCGCGGCGCTGTGGGGCTTCTTCCGCTTCACCCGCACCGGCAAGGCGATCCGCGCCTGCGCCGACAACCAGGTCGGCGCGCAGGTGGTCGGCCTCGACGTGAAGCGGCTCTACGCCGTGACCTTCGGCCTCGGCGCCGCCTGCGTCGGCGCGGCGGGCTGCCTCATGCTGCTGCTCGTCGACGTGCAGCCCTATATCGCCACCGACTACACGCTGCTCGCCTTCATCATCGTCATCCTGGGCGGGCTCGGCAGCATGCCCGGCGCGCTGCTCGGCGGGATTCTCGTCGGCGTCTCCGAGGCGGTGTCGGGTTTCGTCATCGAGCCCTCCTTCAAGAGCGCCTTCAGCTTCGCCCTCCTCATCCTGGTGCTGCTGGTCCGGCCGCAAGGCTTGCTGGGGCGGGCATGAGGGCGGCTTCTGTGTCGGGTCTCTCGCCGCGCGGGGCGGCGGCGCTCGGTCTCTTCCTCGCCGCCATGCTGGTGCTGCCGCTCTTCGCCAACGCCTACATCGTCTCGGTGCTGGTGGTGGTGCTGTTCGCCGCCTATTTCGGCCAGTCCTGGAACATCATGACCGGCTTCACCGGGCAGCTCTCGCTGGGGCATGCGCTCTATGTCGGGCTCGGCGCCTACACCGCCGCCGCGCTCTTCGTCCATTGGGGGCTGCTGCCCTGGGTCGGGATGATCGCCGGCATGGCGGTGGCGGCGGTCGCCGGCGGCCTCATCGCCGCGCTTTCCTTCCGCTTCCGCGTCGGCGGCGTCTATTTCGCGCTGCTCACCATCGCCTTTTCGGAATTCACGCGCATCCTCTTCGGCCACTTCAAATGGGTCGGCGCCACCGAAGGGCTGTTCCTGCCGGTCAGCAACCTGACCCATGACGACCCGCTGCGGCTGCGCGGCTCGCCGACGATGTTCTACTACCTGCTGCTGGCGATGAGCCTCGCCGTGCTCGGCCTCAGCCATCTCCTGCTCAACCGCCGCATCGGCTATTACTGGCAGGCGATCCGCGAGAACGAAGAGGCGGCCGCGTCGCTCGGCATCAACGTCTTCCGCTGCAAGGTGCTGGCGATGGCGCTGTCGGCGGCGCTCACCGCGGCCGGCGGCGGCTTCCTCGCCTTCTACGACAACAACCTCTACCCCGACACCGCCTTCGCCATCGGCCGCTCGATCGAGATCATCACCGCGCCGATCATCGGCGGGCTCGGCACGCTCTTCGGCCCGATCCTCGGCGCCTTCCTGCTGACGACGCTGGGCGAGACCATGACCTCGCTCACCAGCGGCCTGGAGATCGCCGGCCTCAAGCAATGGCTCTACGGCGCGGCGCTGCTCGCCATCGTCGCCTTGCAGCCGGCCGGCCTGTGGCCGTGGCTCCGGCGCCTGCTGCGCCTCGAGGAGCGGCGGCGGTGAGCGCCGCGCCGCTGCTCGAGGTGCAGGGCCTCGCCAAGCGCTTCCGCGGGCTGCAGGCGGTGGACGGCGTGAGCTTCGCCGTGCCGCGGGGCGGCATCGTCGCCCTCATCGGTCCCAACGGCGCCGGCAAGACCACCACCTTCAACCTCATCGCCGGCGTCATCGTGCCCGACAGCGGCAGCGTGCGGCTCGACGGCGTCGACATCACCGGCCTCCGGCCCGACCAGGCCTGCCGTGCCGGCATCGGCCGCACCTTCCAGCTGGTCAAGCCCTTCGCCGGGCTCAGCGTGCTGCAGAACGTCATGGTCGGCGCGCTGCGCGCGACATCCGACATGGGCGCGGCGCGCGAAGCGTCCTGGGCCATCCTCGAGCGGCTCGGCCTCGCCGACAAGGCGGAGAGCGCCGCCAGCAGCCTGACCTTGGCCGAGCGCAAGCGGCTCGAGACCGCGCGCGCGCTGGCGACGCGGCCGAAGATCCTGCTGCTCGACGAGGTGATGGCGGGGCTGCGGCCGACCGAGATCGACCAGATGGTGCGCGCCTTCGCCGATCTCGCGCGCGAGACCGGCGTCGCCATCCTGCTCACCGAGCATGTCATGCGCGCGGTGATGGCGCTGTCGCATCACATCATCGTGCTGCATCACGGCCAGAAGATCTGCGAAGGCACGCCCGAGGAGGTGGCGCGCGACCCGCAGGTGCTCGAATGCTATCTCGGCCACGCGCCGGCGGCGGGCGGGACGTGATCATGGCGGAGCCTCCCGTCAGCATGCTCGAGCTCGCCGACATCGACCTCTTCTATGGCGACGCGCAGGCGCTCGACGGCGTCTCGCTCAGCGTCGCCGAAGGCGAGATCGTCGCCATCATCGGCGCCAACGGCGCCGGCAAGAGCTCGCTCATCCGCACCATCTTCGGCATGGAGCGGGCGCGGCGCGGCTCGATCCGCTTCGCCGGGACCGAGATCGCCGGATTGCCGCCGCACCGCATCTGCAATCTCGGCATCGGCCAGGTGGCGGAAGGCCGCCAGATCTTCCCCAACATGAGCGTGCTCGAGAATCTCGAAATGGGCGCGGTGGTGCCGCGCGCGCGCGCCGGCGCGGCGGCGGCGATGGCGCGCGTCTTCGCCCTCTTTCCGCGGCTCGCCGAGCGCCGCCGCCAGCTCGCCGGCACGCTCTCCGGCGGCGAGCAGCAGATGCTGGCGATCGCGCGCTGCCTGATGGGCCAGCCGCGTCTCGTCATGCTCGACGAGCCGTCGCTGGGCCTGGCGCCGGTGGTGGTGGACGACGTGTTCCGCGTCGTGCGCGAGCTCAATGAGCGCGACGGCCTCACCATCGTCCTCGTCGAGCAGAACGTGGCGCAGTCGCTGAGCCTCGCCGATC
>JASHTP010000179.1 GCA_030040495.1 Alphaproteobacteria bacterium | reverse complement strand
GCGCGCTCGCGCCATCACAACGCGGTGCGCCTGGCGCTGGCGCGCGACGGCGCCGACGCCGCCACCGCGCTGATGCGGCTGCCGGGCGTGGTCTCGGTCGAGCCGGTCGAGGATGTCGAGGGCCGGGCGCTGATGATCTTCCCGCGCCCGGGCGGCTCGATCATCGCCGAGGTCACCGATCTCGTGCGCGCCGCCGGCTGGTCGGTGGCGGCGCTGCGCGTCGAGCGCGGCCGCCTCGACGACGTCTTTCGCGCCATCACCCTTCGCGGCGAAGCCTGAGCCATGCACAGCACCCTGGTCATCTTCCGGCGCGAGCTGCAGAGCTATTTCGCCACGCCGCTCGCCTACGTCTTCATCGTCATCTTCCTCGCCATGGCCGGCGCGCTGACCTTCTTCCTCGGCAATTTCTTCGAGCGCGGCCAGGACGATCTGCAGCCCTTCTTCAGCTTCCATCCCTGGCTCTACCTCGTGCTCATTCCGGCGCTCGCCATGCGGCTCTGGGCCGAGGAGCGCAAGAGCGGCACCATCGAGCTGTTCCTGACCCTGCCGATCTCGATGACCGCCGCCGTCCTCGGCAAGTTCCTGGCGAGCTGGGCGTTCGCCGGCATCGCGCTGCTGCTCACCTTCCCGTTCTGGATCACCGTCAACTTCCTCGGCCATCCCGACAACGGCGTCATCCTGGCGAGCTACATCGGCAGCTTCCTCATGGCCGGCGCCTTCCTCGCCATCGGCGCGGCGCTCTCGGCGCTGACCAAGAACCAGGTGATCGCCTTCGTCGTCACCGCCGCCGTATGCTTCCTCTTCACCGTGAGCGGCTCGCCGATCGTGCTGGGCTTCCTCAACGGCTGGGCGCCGCAGAGCGTGCTCGAGACCGTCGCCTCCTTCAGCTTCCTCAGCCACTTCAACGCCATCGTGCGCGGCGTCATCGATTTGCGCGACGCGGTGTTCTTCCTGTCGGTGATCGGCGTCTTCCTCTTCGCCAACGCCATCCTCGTCGATCTCAAGAAGGCGGATTGAGGGGAGACGGGCGATGAAAAACCTGTCGCGCCGCGCGATCGCGATCGTCGCGCTGGTCTCCGCCGCGGTGCTCTTCGTCTCGATCAACGTCATCGCCAACCACGTGCTGCGCTCGACGCGGCTCGATCTCACCCAGCAGCATCTCTACACGCTGTCGGACGCGTCGAAGAAGACGCTGGCGCGCATCGACGAGCCCATCACGCTGCGCTTCTACTACTCGCCGCGCCTCGGCGACGAGGTGCCCTCCTACGGCGTCTTCGCCCAGCGCGTGCGCGAGATGCTCGAGGAGTACACGGCGCTGGCCAACGGCAAGATCAAGCTCGAGATCCTCGATCCCGAGCCGTTCTCGCCGACCGAGGACCGCGCCGTCGCCTTCGGGCTGCAGGGCGTGCCGCTCGACCAGGGCGGCGAGCAGGTCTATTTCGGCCTCGCCGCCACCAACTCGACCGACGATCAGCAGATCATTCCCTTCTTCCAGCCGGACCGCGAGCGCTTCCTCGAGTACGACCTGACCAAGCTCATCCACAGCCTCGCCTTCCCCAAGAAGACGGTGGTCGGGCTGGTCACCAGCCTGCCGCTCGAGGGCGACTTCATGGCGGCGCTGCAGGGCCAGCCGCTCGAGCCCTATGCCATCATCGACCAGATGCGGCAGCTCTACAAAGTCGAGACGCTGTCGACCGAATTCGACAAGGTGCCGGACGACGTCGACGTGCTGATGATCGTCCATCCGCAGAACCTGTCGGAGAAGACGCTCTACGCCATCGATCAGTACGTGCTCAAGGGCGGCAAGGCGCTGGTCTTCGTCGATCCCAATTCCGAGACCCAGGCGGCGCATCCCAACCGCATGGCCGGGCCCGGCACCGGACCCGGCGCCAGCGACATGCCGAAGCTCTTCGCCGCCTGGGGCCTCGAGATGGACAAGGGCAAGGTCGCCGGCGATCTGCGCTACGGGCGGCGCGTCAATGCCGGAACCGAGAGCCGCGTCGAGGCGGTCGAATACGTCGCCTGGCTGGCGCTGAAAGAGGGCAGCCTCAACCAAGACGACCCCATCACCGGCGACCTGTCGCAGATCAACATGGCCACCGCCGGCGTGCTGCGGCCGCTGCCGGGAGCCAAGACCAGCTTCGAGCCGCTGATCACCACCTCGACCGATTCCGAGGAGATCCCCGTCGACAAGGTGCAGGGGCTGCCGGACGTCGCCGGCCTGCTCAACGACTTCAAGCCCAGCGGCCAGCGCCTGACGCTCGCCGCGCGCATCACCGGCCCGGCCTCGACCGCGTTTCCCGACGGGCCGCCGCAGCCGGCGAAGGACGAGAAGGACAAGAAGGACAAGGACGCGCCGCCGGCGGCGCAGATCAAGGCGGCGGCGCAGCCGATCAACGTCATCGTCGTCGCCGACACCGACATCCTCGACGACCGCTTCTGGGTCCAGGCGCAGGATTTCTTCGGCCAGCGCGTCATCGTGCCGACGGCCGGCAACGGCGATTTCGTCACCAACGCCATCGACGTGCTGTCCGGCGGCACCGATCTCATCGGGCTCCGGACGCGCGGCACCTCGGCGCGGCCGTTCGAAGTGGTGCAGCAGATCCAACGCGCGGCCGATGCGCGCTCGGAGGCGCGCGAGCGCGAACTCGAGCAGCAGCTCAAGGACACGCAAGCCAAGATCAAGGCGCTGCAGGGCGACGCCGGGCCGGGCGGCGGCGGCGCGCTTGCCGCCGAGCAGAGCCGGACACTGGAGAATTTCCGCACGCAGATGCTGCAGATCCGTGCACAGCTGCGTCAGGTGCAGCTCGATCTCAGGCAGGACATCGACCGGTTGAAGGCGGAGCTGGAATTCTTCGACATCGCCTTCATCCCGCTGCTGGTCGGGCTCGCCGCCATCATCCTCGGCATCGTCCGCATGCAGCGGCGCAAGCGCCGCGCCCAGGCCGGCTGAGAGGCAAGCGCCGATGAAGCACAAGGGACTGATCGCCCTCCTCCTCGCCACCGCCGCCGCCGTCGCCGTCGCGGTGCTGGTCTCGTTCTCGGGCGGCGATGCCGGCGTCGATCCGCTGGTCAATCAGCTGGTGCTGCCCGAGGTCGGCCAGCGGCTCGGCGAGGTGGCGCGGGTGACGCTGGTCCATGGCGGCGTCAAGACGACGCTGCTGCGCCAGGGCGCCAATTGGGTGGTGGAGGAGAAGAACGACTTCCCCGTCGACGCCGCCAAGCTGCATCAGGCGCTGCTCGGGCTCGCCGAGCTGCGCTATGTCGAGGCGAAGACGCGCAAGCCCGAGCTCTATCCGCGGCTCGAGGTCGAGGATGCCGGCAAGAAGGACGCCAAATCGACGCTGGTCACGGTGAGCGACGCCAAGGGCAGCCTGCTCGGCGAGATCATCGCCGGCAAGCGGCGCGTCGACTTGCTCGGCGGCGGCACCGACGGCATCTATGTGCGCAAGCCCGGCAATGCCCAGTCCTGGCTCGCCAGCGGCTCGCTCGACCTCCCCGACGACGCGACGCAATGGCTCGACCGCGCCATCGTCGACCTGCCGCGCGACAAGGTGCGGGAGGTGGTGCTGACCCAGCCCGACGGCAGCACCCTCGACATCCTGCACGACAAGCCCGACGCGCCGCTCGAGCTCAAGGGCGCGCCCGCCGACGCCAAGCCCAAGCCGGACGCGCTGGTCGAGCCGACCACGGCGCTCGCCAGCCTGACGCTCACCGACGTGCGGCCGGCGGCGGCGATGAAGCTGTCGGACTCCGGCGTGTCGCATGCCGAGTTCATCGGCTTCGACGGCCTCACCATCAAGGTCGCGCTGGTGGACCAGGACGGCAAGAGCTGGGCGCGCCTCGAAGCGAGCGGCAGCGGCGCCGCGGCGAAGGAGGCGGAAGCGCTCAACAGCCGGCTCTCGCTCTGGGTCTACGCCATCCCGGACTACAAGGCGAAGGCGATGCGCACCAAGCTCGCCGACGTGACCCAGCCGGCCAAGCCCTCGTGAGCACGGGCGAGCCGCTCTCGCCCTGCATTGCGGTCTGCGTCCTCGACCCCGCGAGCGGCTTCTGCCGCGGCTGCTTCCGCACCATCGGCGAGATCGCCCATTGGGCGAGCTTCGCGTCCGAGGAGAAGCGGCGCGTGCTGGCGGAAGTGGCGCGGCGCCGGCAGGAAAAGGCGCATGCGGCCGGCGGCTGAGCCGGTCGTTGTTTCCTGCCAGGAAACAGTCTGCGTCGAAATAGCCTCATTGTGCGTCTCTTCCGCCTGATTAAATGATCGAGCGATCGAAGGCGCCCAGGAGGGACAAATGACCAGGGTTCTCGTGCTCTATTACTCGACCTACGGCCATGTCGAGACGATGGCCGAGGCGGTGGCCGCCGGCGCGCGTTCGGTGCCGGGGACGGAAGTGACGGTGAAGCGCGTTCCCGAGCTGATGCCCGAGGCGGTCGCGCGGCAGGCCGGGGCCAAGCTCGACCAGAAGGCGCCGGTCGCGCTCCCCGACGAGCTCGCCACTTACGACGCGGTGATCTTCGGCACGCCAACGCGCTATGGCAGCATGGCGGCGCAGATGCGCAACTTCCTCGACCAGACCGGCGCGCTCTGGGCGCGCGGCGCGCTCATCGGCAAGGTCGGCAGCGTCTTCGCCGCCACCGCGACCCAGCATGGCGGCCAGGAAGCGACGCTGCTCTCCTTCCACACCACGCTGCTCCATCTCGGCATGGTGGTGGTGGGGCTGCCCTACAGCGCCCAGGGCCAGATGCGGCTTGACGAGATCACCGGCGGCTCACCATATGGCGCGACGACGATCGCCGGCGGCAAGGGCGAGCGGCAGCCCAGCGCCAACGAGCTCGAGCTGGCGCGCTTCCAGGGCCGTCACGTGGCGGAGATCGCCGGCGCGCTGGCGCAGCGGCGAACGGTTCAAGCGGCTTGACGGAGGATCGGGCGATGGATGGCGGAGTGACTCTGCCGCGGCCGGTGGCGCGGCTCGCCCGCGGCATGCCGGCAAGCGACGGTGCCGGGGTCCGGCTCAACCGCGTCATCGGCACGCCGGACCTGGGCGAAGTCGACCCCTTCCTGATGCTCGACGAGTTCCGCTCGGATGATGCGGCGGACTACATCGCCGGCTTTCCCGACCATCCCCATCGCGGCTTCGAGACCGTCACCTACATGCTCGCCGGGCGCATGCGCCACGCCGACAACAAGGGCCATACCGGGCGGCTCGAGGCCGGCAGCGTGCAATGGATGACCGCCGGGCGCGGCATCGTCCATTCCGAGATGCCGGAGCAGGAGAACGGGCTGATGCAGGGCTTTCAGCTCTGGGTCAACCTGCCGGCGAAGGACAAGATGATCGCGCCGCGCTACCAGGAGATTCCGCCGGCCGACATCCCGGTCGCGGCGCTGCCCGACGGCGTCTCGGTCAAGGTCATCGCCGGCGCCGTCGGCGGCACCAAGGGGCCGATCGACGGCATCGCCACCGAGCCGACCTTGCTCGACCTCGCCTTGCCGGCAGGCGCGCGCCTGTCGCTGCCGCTGCCGCGCGGCCACAATGTCTTTCTCTATGCCTTCGAG
>JASHTP010000178.1 GCA_030040495.1 Alphaproteobacteria bacterium | reverse complement strand
AGGCTCGCCGCGGTGGCGGACGAGATCGCCGAGACCGGCGCCGCGCGGCCTTCCATCCATCGCTGCGACATCCGCGTCGAGGAGGAGGTGGAGCACGCCGTCGCCGGCATCCTCGCGGCGCATCCCCGCATCGACGGGCTCGTCAACAATGCCGGCGGCCAGTTCCACGCGCCGCTCAAGGACATCACGCAGAAGGGCTGGGAAACGGTGGTCCGCACCAACCTGACCGGTGGCTTCCTCGTGGCGCGCGAATGCTTCCGGCGCTCGATGGAGGCGACCGGCGGCGCCATCGTCAACATCATCGCCGACATGTGGCGCTCGATGCCCGGCATGGGCCATTCCGGCGCGGCGCGCGCCGGCATGCTCAACTTCACCATGACCGCGGCGCTCGAATGGGCCTACGCGGGCGTGCGCGTCAATGCGGTGGCGCCGGGCTGGATCGCCTCCTCGGGACTGGCGACCTATCCGCCCGAGATGCGGCCGCGGCTGCAGTCCCTGTGGCAGCAGGTGCCGCTGAAGCGCCTTGGCACCGAGAGCGAGGTTTCGGCCGCGATCGTCTTCCTGCTGTCGGAGGCGGCGTCCTTCATCTCCGGCTCTTGCCTGCGCGTCGACGGCGCGGTGCCGAACGCCAGGAGCAACTGGCCGCTCCCCGATCACGACCGCTCCCAGCCCTATTACGGATTTCCCCTCGAGGCGCCGCCCGACTTCCTGCGGCGCGGCGGCGGAGCCTGAGCCCATGGCGGTCATCTCGAGCCGCATCGATCCCGCGAGCGAGGGCTTCCGCGCCAACCGCGCGGCGATGCTGCAGCTCATCGACGAGTTCCGCGCGCTCGAGGAGCAGGTGCGCCGCACCTCGAACGCGCGCAAGGATCAGTTCGCCCGCCGCGGCCAGCTGCTGCCGCGCGAGCGCGTGGCGCTGCTGCTCGACAAGCGCAGCCCGTTTCTCGAGATCTCGACCCTGGCCGGCCTCGGCATGCATGACGACGACGGCCGGGAGAACGTGCTCGGCGGCGGCGTCATCGACGGCATCGGCTACGTTTCCGGCGTGCGCTGCATGATCTCGGCCTCTGACAGCGCCATCAAGGGCGGCACCACGGCGCCGATGGGACTGAAGAAGAAACTGCGTTGCCAGGAGATCGCGCGCGACAACAAGCTGCCGCTCATCCAGCTCGTCGAATCCGGCGGCGCCAATTTGAACTACCAGGCGCAGATCTTCGTCGAAGGCGGCCAGACCTTCCGCAATCAGGCGCGGCTCTCGGCCATGGGCGTGCCGCAGGTCACCGTCGTGCACGGCTCGTCGACCGCCGGGGGCGCCTATCTGCCGGGGCTCTCCGACCACGTCATCATGGTGAAGGGCCGCGCCAAGGTGTTCCTGGCGGGACCGCCGTTGCTGCGCGCCGCCACCGGCGAGCGCGCCGCCGACGAGGAGCTCGGCGGCGCGGAGATGCATTCCACCGTCTCCGGCGTCTGCGACTACATGGCCGAAGACGATGCCGACGGCATCCGCCTCTGCCGCGAGGTGATGGCGAAGCTGCGCTGGAACGACGGTCTGCCGCCGTCGCCGCCGCGGTCCTTCCGCGCGCCGCGCTACCCCGCCGACGAGCTTTGCGGCGTCGTCCCCGTCGACTATCGCAGGCCCTACGACGTGCGCGACGTGGTCGCCCGCCTCGTCGACGATTCGGATTTCCTCGACTTCAAGCCGCTCTACGGCGTCCACACCGTCTGTGGCCAGGCCGAGATCGAGGGCCGGCCGCTCGGCATCATCGGCAACAACGGGCCGATCGACGCCGACGGGTCGGTCAAGGCGGCGCAGTTCATCCAGCTCATGTGCCAGGCCGGGATCCCGATCGTCTATCTGCAGAACACCACCGGCTACATGGTCGGCACCGAGGCCGAGCGCCGCGGCATCGTCAAGCACGGCTCAAAGATGATCCAGGCGGTGGCCAATGCCGGCGTGCCGCAGCTGACGCTGCATATCGGCGCGAGCTTCGGCGCCGGCAATTACGGCATGTGCGGCCGCGCCTTCGATCCGCGCTTCATCTTCGCCTGGCCCAACAACCGCATCGCGGTGATGGGCGGCGAGCAGGCGGCGAAGGTGCTGTCGATCATCACCGAGGAGCGCCAGGAGCGCCAGGGCAAGCCGGTCGACCGTCCGGCGCTCGAAGCGATGGAGCGCAAGATCGTCGACCAGTTCAACCGCGAATCGACCGCGCTCTTCGCCACCGCGCGGCTCTGGGACGACGGGCTGATCGACCCGCGCGACAGCCGCAACGTCCTTGCCCTCTGCCTCTCGATCTGCCGCGAGGCGGAGATCCGTTCCCTGCGCCCGACCAGCTTCGGCGTCGCCCGTCTGTGAGGCCCTGACCCCATGATCTACACCGAACAGCACCGCCAGCTCATGCGCTCGGTCGCGAAATTCTGCGAGACCGAGATCAATCCCCATGTCGAGGAATGGGAAAAGGCCGGCATCTTCCCGGCGCATGCCCTCTTCAAGAAGATGGGCGACCAGGGATTCCTCGGCATCCACAAGCCGGAGCGGTTCGGCGGGCTCGGCCTCGATTATTCCTACGAGGTCGCCTTCTGCGAGGCGCTCGGCGCGTCGCGCAGCGGCTCCGTCACCATGGCGATCGGCGTCCAGACCGACATGGCGACGCCGGCGCTGGCGCGTCACGGCTCGGACGAGCTGCGCGACGAGTTCCTGAAGCCGAGCATCAGCGGCGACTACGTCGCCTGCCTCGGCGTCTCCGAGGTCGGCGCCGGCTCCGACGTCGCCAGCCTCAAGACGCGGGCGCGCAAGGACGGCGGCGACTACATCATCGACGGCGGCAAGATGTGGACCACCAACGGCACCCAGGCCGACTGGATGTGCCTCCTCGCCAACACCGGCGAGGGGCCGGTCCACCGCAACAAGAGCCTGATCTGCCTGCCGATGAAGACCAAGGGCGTTCAGATCGCGCGCAAGCTCGACAAGCTCGGCATGCGCGCCTCCGACACGGCGCAGATCTTCTTCGACGGCGTGCGCGTGCCGCAACGCTACCGCATCGGCGAGGAGGGGTTGGGCTTCATCTACCAGATGCAGCAATTCCAGGAGGAGCGGCTCTGGGCGGCGGCCGGCGGGCTGGTCAAAATGGAGCGGGCCATCGCCGACACCATCGAGTATACGCGCAACCGCATCGCCTTCGGCCAGAGCATCCTCGACAACCAGGTCGTCCACTTCAAGCTGGCGGAGCTGCAGACCAAGGTCGAGCTGCTGCGCTCGCTCGTCTACCGCGCCGTCGAGGAGTACATCCACGGCGCGGACATCACCAACCTCGCCTCGATGGCGAAGCTCACCGTCGGCCGCCTGCAGCGCGAGGTCGCCGACAGCTGCCTGCAATATTACGGCGGCATGGGCTTCATGAACGAGACCGAGATCAC
>JASHTP010000177.1 GCA_030040495.1 Alphaproteobacteria bacterium | reverse complement strand
GTGGCGGAAACCGAGACGATCGCCGCCAACGTGCTCAAGGCGGCGGGCACGCTGTCGCACGAGGCCGAGCGCCTCAGGACCGAGGTCGGCAGCTTCCTCGCCGGCGTCCGCGCCGCCTGAGCGCGGCGGCGTGGCGCGGCGCGAAACCGGCCAAGGCTCGTCATCGCGCCGGCGGCGAACGCCGCGTCTTCCGGCTTATGCTCGAGCGCCCGGGTGCGATGGACGCGGCGTCACGGTGACCGTCCCCGAACCCGATGCCGCTCCTTCCAAATGGACCGAGGCGACGCCGAACTGCTCGACCACCCAGACATTGGTCTCGAGGTGTCGGCTGATGACTTCGACCGTGTAGCGCGACGGCCCCTGCGCAAAGCAGAGCGGCAGGAGCAGTTGATCGCCGAGATGGCGGTCGAGAGCGGCGCCCGACGCGTGGTGCTGCAGCAGCAGCACCGCCGCCTCCTCGGCGACCACTTCCGAGGGCCTGCCGATCGCGCCCAGGCTGCTGAATCCCGCGAGCGCGTGCTCGTAGCTGGCGGTGAGAAAGATTCCCGCGCCCGCGCAAGCGGCGCGCACGCGCTCCGGCCGGATGTCCACCCGGGTGCCGAGCGGTTCGAGCAGGGCCGAGGCGCGATCGCTCATGCGCTGGGCGATGTGCGCCGGCAGATTCGCGGCCACCGCACGGCCATGCACGCGGAGCAGCGCTCCCCGCGCGCACAGATCGAGCGCTTCGAGCGGCGCCGATGCCGTCGTCGAGGATCGGCCGTCGATCGTCGCCACGATCTGACCCTTGCCGACGGGAAACCAGCCCCAGGCATCGAGCGTGAGCGACGCGCCGATGCCGAGCCGCTTCAGCATGGGCAGCCACACCTCGCAGAGATAGTCGACCGGCGGACTCTGCGACAGGTGCGTGCCGCCGCGCACCACCACCCGGCTTCGACCGGAGGCGAGCGCCAGCGGCACCAGGACGGTCTGCAGAACCAGGCTGACGGCGCCGGCGCTGCCGCCCTCGCGCGCCAGCGCCACGTCGAAGACATAGTCGCCGGCCGACACCGGCGCGCGCGGGACGAAATCCAGTTGCTGGGAATCGAGCTCGTCGCCGGCGAGCCGCGCCTCGCAAAGCGCGGCCGCGGCGCGTATCGCGGTCACATGCTGCGCCGCCAAGCCCGGCTTCCGGCGATTGGCCCGGATGCGCTCGATGCGGAGCGGCCGGCCGGTGACGGCGGAAAGCGCCAGCGCGGTGCGCAAGATCTGCCCTCCGCCCTCGCCATGGGCGCCGTCGATCAGGAGCGGCGCCTCGCCGCGCACCGGCATCGCGACGGGCTCCTAGGAGCCCGCCTTCGCTCTGAGCTCGGCGATCAGATCGGAAACCCGGCCGCCATGGCGCTCGATCACCGATGCGAATTCCTCGCGATAGGTCACCGCCTGGCTTACGCCGTCGATGGTGACGTCGGCGATCTTGTAGCCCCCGGCGAGGCGGTCGACCTGCCAGTCCAGCTTGATCGGCGGCGCGTCGCCGGGGCGGGTGACCTCGCTGTGCACCAGAATGGCCGTGGTGTTTTCGGGCCGGGAGCCGGTCACGGCGAACCGTTCGCCTCGATAGCCGGTGAAGCGCGCCGCATAGACATGGACGATGTAATCCTCGAACGCCTGCATGAATTGCTCCCGCTCGGCATCGCTCATGCCGCGCCAATAGCGCCCGAGAACGAACCGGGCGATGCGGGACACGTCGAAGGCGTCGAGCGCGAGCGGGCGCAGCCGCTGCTCGAGTTCCCGCGGCGACGCCGATTGCGCGCGGACCAGGTCGAGCACCTTGTTGGCGAAGTCGGCGACGAAGCCCGCCGCGTCCGCTTCGGCTGCCGGCGAGCGGCGCGGCGCCAGAGGCGCGACGAGGAGGAGCAGGCCCAGCAGGACAATGAGGCGTCGGGCAGTCATGGTGCGGCCTCCGCCACCAAATTCACCGTGATGAAGGCTACACCCGGTTTCGACCGCCGGGCTTGATGCAGGTCAAGCCTCCCGCCGGCCGGCCGGGACCGGCGGCGGCCGGCCGTCGACGCTGCCGGACGCCGCGCCGGCGCCCGGTTGATCTGCATCAAAGCGGCGGCCGCGCGTCAGCGCTTGCATCTTCGGATGACCGGCCGATCCGCGCAATGGCATGCGGTCCTGCCGGGCGGTTCCGGCTGTCGGAAAGATCTTGGAGCTTAAAAACCGGCGGCCGATCCGCCGTCTCGTCGAGGAGAAATAGGAGGGCTTGTCAAATGCTCGAGCAGATCACCCTGGAGCAGACCAAGCGCATCGCCGCATTGGCCCGGACCGCACGGCAGGCGCGCGATTGGAGCCTTACGCCGCTTGCCGAAAGGCAGCTCGGCGAGCCCGAGCCGGCGCGCGGCGAACACAACCCCGGCGGCGCGGTGGGCCTCGAGCCGCTCCTGCCCGGCGATCCGGCCCGGCTCGCCCTCAGGCAGGCGCTCGCCGATCTGCCCGACGAGGCGCTCGCCGAGCTGCGGGCGCTGACCTGGCTCGGCCGCGGCGACTATGCCGCCAAGGACTGGACGGAGGCCGTCGGCAGGGCCGCGATCTCCGCCGAGACCGCCATCGAAGCCATCGCCGACGAGCCGGATCTGCACGACCTCATCATGAAGGGCCTCTACGAGCTCGGGGGCGCGTGACCCGGCGGCGCGAGCCATGGCGCCGCCGGTCCGCGCCCGCCGATCAGCAGGTCACATGCATCAGGGCGATCTTGGGCGCGCTGAGCCGGTTGAAGCTCTCGATCGCCTCCGGCGTGCGCAGCAGCACGGTCTTGCAGCCCTTTTTGTCCAGATAACTCTTCGCCTCGCCGGAAAGCCGCACGTTGCCGTCCTGGCCGGTGCCGACGACGATGATTTCGCACCCCTTTTCGTAGACGGCCTTGGCCTCGGTCTTCGAGATGATGTGCGAGGTTCCGTATTGCTCCTTGGAGAGACGCTTCTTTCGCTTCGTCACCTCGCCGGAAAGGCTGATGACGACGTCATGATCATAGGTCCTGCCGTCGATGGTGATGCTGCCGAACTCGGTTCCGTCGATCCGCATCGTGCCGCCTCCTAAGCTCGATCCGCAGCCGCGGCGCCGGCGGTCACACCGATCGCGGCGCCCGCGACACCTGCGCGATCTTGCGCAGCGCGTCGGCGAGGAGGTGATCCCCTTGGAGATGGGCCGCGACATCGTCGAGCGAGATGAGCCCGACCAGGGCGCCGCTGCGATCGCAGACCGGCATGCGCCTCACCCCGAGCGCTCCCATGCGCCTTGCCACGTCATCGACCGTGTCGTCTTCGAGGCAGTAATGGACCTCCTCGGTCATGATCTCGTCGACGACGCAGGTCGCGGTCGGCTTTCCGGCGGCGACGGCGCGAACGACGATGTCGCGATCGGTGACGAGGCCGACCATTCGGCCCGCCGAGACCACGGGAAGGATGCCCGCATTGACGCGGGCCATGAGGGTGGCCGCGCGCTCGACCGTGTCGTCCGGCGACGCGACCGACAGCTTGCGGATCATGATCTGACCGGCCCTCATCGCGCACTCCCTCTCGCCTCGCTCCGGACGCATCGCCGATCGCTGCGATTCTGTCGGAAGACCGTCCGGTCGCGCTTTGATTCAGATCAATCGGGGGATCTCGCGGGATCATGGGCCGCTTGCGCTGGATCAAGGGAAGGCGGCGGCTCGGCGCTAGAATGCCATGCGGCGGCGCAGCTCACTCGCCGCCGGATGGCCGAGCCGGGCATGATCCTCCTCGCGATCGCCGCGCGCGCGGACTCGGGCGCAAGGCGCGCACCTCCTTGCCGGCGCAGCGTCGGGCCCGACGGCCCGTCGGCGCCGTGACCGACGCTTCGCCATGGCTTGCCTCCTTGGCCGCCGCCTTCGCGCACGGCCGGCGGGATCGCCGTCCCGAGCTCGCGCTGAGCCGCGTCGCCATCTCCGGCCGCACGGTCGCAATCGCGCAGCGGGTCCTTGTCGAAAGGCCCTTCTGCCGGCTCATCCATCTCGACCGGGAGGTCCGCCGCGACGACGATCCGCGCCTGCTGATCGTCGCGCCGCTTTCCGGCCACTTTACGGCGCTGCTGCGCGACGTGCTGGCGGCGCTCGCGCCCGGGCACGAGGTCTACGTCACCGACTGGACGGATGCGCGCGAGGTCCCGCTCGACCGCGGCGACTTCGGCGTCGCCGAGAATATCGGCTATGTCCTGGACTTCATCCGGCATCTCGGCGGCCCGCTGCACCTTCTCGC
>JASHTP010000176.1 GCA_030040495.1 Alphaproteobacteria bacterium | reverse complement strand
TCCGCTGCATCAGCACGAAGCCGACCACGGCCACCAGCGCGACGGCGAGGCCGATCAGGACCGGCAGCGCCAGCTTCGTCTCCGGGCGGAGCCCGATCAGCAGGGCGAGGCCGAGCATGGTGTAGACCACCTGGGCGCTCAGCTCGAGCGTCACGTCGGCGATCGTCGTCGCGGCGGCGAGCGCGGCATCGACCCCGCGCAACGCGACGGCGCGCGCGCCCAGCACGTAGCCGCCGACCTGCGACAGCGGCAGCACCTCCGAGCCGGCGTCGCGCATCAGCCGGCCCCAGATGAAGGTCTGCGGCCCGGCGCCGGAGCGGCCGCCGGCGAGCGCCCACCAGCCGATGCCCATCACCGCCATGGCCGCGAGATGGAGAAGCGAGATCGCCGCGAGGCCGGTCGCTCCCGCCGCGCCGAGCGCCGCGCCCACCTCCTTGAGCCCGAAATGGACGAGCAGCGCCGCGGCAAGAACGAAGCCGGCGACGAGACCGACGAGCGCCGCGTGCCTCATGCCGCCGGCGCTTCGCGCCGCCGCAGGTTCCACAGCCTCAGCGCCGACAGCGCCGTCCCGGCGACCGCCGGCAGCAGGCGCGGCTGCAGCAAGCCCGCGTCGAGCGCGGCCATGCGGCGCGAATTCTCGCTGTGGCAATTCTCGAGGAAGCGGCGGAAGGTGAAGCCCTCGAGGAAGACGCTCGCCTGCGTCGCCGAGAAGTCGCGGCCGTCATTGGCCTTCTGGCCCTGGCGCACGGTGCCGAGCAGGCGCCGCGCGGCGCGGCCGTAGAAGCGCAGCGCCGTCAGCGCGCGCCGCCAGGCGGCGCCCTTGCCGCGCCGCACCTCGCGCCAGGCCATCCAGTTGATGAAGAAGACGATGTGCCGCGTCTCCTCGTACATCAGCGTCTCGAAGATGTCGAACATGGCGGCCGGCAGGAATCCCGCCTGGCGCGCGATCTTGAACACGCCGAAGCCGAGGAAGGAGTCGACGCACTCGCCATAGCCGAAATCGATGAAGGCGGTCTCGACATCGTCGCCGAGGTTCTCCAGCGGCTGCTCGGTCGCGTCGATGCCGTAGCGCCGGATCATCACGCGCAGCAGCTCGGCGTGCCGCGCCTCCTCGTGCCCCTGCAGCGCCACCGCCTCCTTGACCAGCTCGTCGTCGATGGTGCCGGCGAAAGCCTCGACGATGGCGCCGGCGCGGCGCTCGGTATGCAGCACCTCCTGCCAGAACGGCACCGAGCGCAGCCGGGTCAGCGCCGCCTCGTCGAGCTCGGGCCAGGGCAGGGTCTCGGGGTCGAACTCGTTGTAGCTCGCCGTGAACTGGCGGCAGAAGAGGTCGCGATGCGCGTCCGAGCCGATCTTCATGGCCGCCCCGTCGCCTGCGGCGAGCGCGGCACCGGCCGGCGCATCAGCCGCAGCGCCAGCCGCGCCAGATGCGGCATGGTCGTGGGGCGCAGCAGCCGGGCATCGTAGCCTTGGAGCCGGCGATCGTTCTCGGCGAGGCACAGCGCCATCAGTCCCCCGAAGTCGAGATCGACGCCGATCGCTTCATGGCCGGTCATGGTGAAATTGCTGCCGCCGCCCACGTTGCGCGCGGTCTGCAGCCGCTCCCAGACCAGGAACGCCCAGACGGCGAGAACGCGCGCCGCGAAGATCGGCTTCCGCCACCAGGGCAGGTTGCGGCGATGCCAGGCGGCCCAGTTGACGAAGAAGAGGATGTGGCGGCACTCCTCCTGCATCACCGGCTCGAAGGTGTCGACCAGCTCCGGCGGGAAGTAGCCCGAGCGCTTCGCCGTCTCGAACAGGCCGAAGGCGAAGAAGCTGTCGATGCATTCGCTGTAGCCGGTGACCAGGAACGCCCATTCGGCATCGCGCGGCACGAGATATGCCTCTTCCGGCACGAGCTCGATGCCGTAGGCGGCGACCAGGTTGGCGAGCACGTCCTTGTGGCGGCGCTCCTCGAAGGCGTTGAGGCGGATCGCCTCGGCGAGCAGGGGATCGCCGACGGTCTGGCCATAGGTGTGGACGCGCAGGCCGGCCTTGCCTTCGGTCGCGACCGCGATGTCCCAGATCGGCAGGCCGACGAGGCGCGCGCGCTCGGCCTCGCTCAGCGCCGGCCAGTCGATGATCGCCGGCTTGTAGGGGTTGAAGGTGTCGAGCAGCATGCGGCAGAAAAGCGCCTTGTGCGCCTCGCTGCCGATCGCGATCGGGCCGCCCGGCGGCCCCTGCCAGGCGCGCGCGGCGCGCTCGGCCTTGATCTCGGCTGCTGCGTCGGGAAGCGCGCCGGCGCCGCGCGCCCCCACCTCACCCTCCCTCTCCGCCCCGGGGGGCGGAGAGGGGCGAAGTGAGGTGGGGCGGGTTGCGGAGCTGCGATCGTCGATGGTCGTCATCGCCGCTTGCTGCGCCGCAGTTGCGACTTATGCGCGTTCGACCCGCCGCACGCAGCCGGAAGCCGACGATGAGAAAGTCGGCCAAAATGGGGCCGAAACCGGTCTGGGCACATGGGCTCGCCTGTCATCGACGGAAAGGGGTCGCCGGCTTGCGGAAAAGCTGTTGCGTGTCGCGGGGGAAAATATCGACTGGCGCGGCTTTCCGCAACGTCCGCGCGGTCGCACCCGGCTAGGAGCGAGCCGCGCGCAGCTCGCTCGGCGCTTGGCCGAAGCGGCGCTTGAAGGCGCGGCTGAAGTGCGCGGGATGGCTGAAGCCGGCGCGATAGGCGATGGTCGAGATCGAGAGATGCCGCGCGCGCGGATCGGCGAGCAGCCGGCGGCACTGCTCGAGCCGCTCGGCGAAGATGCACTCCTCGACGCCGAGACCGATGCCGCGGAAGAGCTGGTGCAGATAGCTGAGCGAAATGCCGCAGGCATGCGCCACGGTTTGCGGGCCGAGCCCGGCATCGCCGAGATGCGCGCGGATGTAGAGGAGCGCGCGCTCGCGATGGGCGATGCGCACGCTGGTGTCGGCGGCGGCGACGCCGCCTTCGCCCTCGACCGCGAGCAGCGCGATGAGGTCGAGGAGCCGCTCGCCGAGCTCGGCGAATTCGCGCTCGTTCCAGCGCTCGAGGCCCTGCGCCAGATGCTCGACGAAGGCGACGAGGAGCGCGCCGCGCGGCGCGGCCGGGTCGAGCGGCAGGGCGTAGAAGGGCTGCACCGACGGGACGCGCCGGCGCAGCGCCGCGCAGGGGAAGGCGACGCCCACCGTGCGATAATCCACCTGCGGCACGGTCGAGTAGGGCACGGCGTGGTTGAAGAGATAGAGGTTGCCGGGGCGCATCGCGTGCTCGATGCCGCCCTGCTCGGCGCGCACCCGGCCCGCGATCGGCCAGGTGAGGGTGAAATAATCATTGGCGAGCCGCGCCACGTCGCTCGGCCGGCGCTCGAAATTATGGCCGCGATAGGCGAGGCTGCCGAAGCGGAACGCGCCGCGCCCCGCGACCTTGAGCCGCCCATGGAACTCGGCCGTGTCGTTGCGCGAGATGGCGAAAGGCCCGAAGACACTCGCCACGGAGGCCGACCAGGCCGCCATGCGCTCTTTCGGTGCGATGGTGGAGGTATCGAGCTCGAGCGCCGTCATCGCCGATCCCTCCCCGGGTTCCGGGCGGCGGCGCGACATCTCGCCCATCGCCCGTTGGTGGTGTAGCCTCGGCGAAAGGGACCATGCCCTAGACGCTGGGTCAAGCGAATGCGCTCGCTCGGTCAAGCAGGCAAAGCCGGGCCGGTGATATCTAGGTCGCAGCGTCGCAACA
This sequence comes from Alphaproteobacteria bacterium, assembly GCA_030040495.1. GTDB lineage: Bacteria > Pseudomonadota > Alphaproteobacteria > ATCC43930 > CGMCC-115725 > DAHUYF01. The sequence goes on along the minus strand of JASHTP010000176.1, from coordinate 12,029 downwards.
GCCGATCGGGGAGGATCATCATGTCCTTGCGTCCAGCCACTCTGGCGTCGTTGGCGGTGATCGCCGCTCTGGGGCTCGCCGGCCCGGCGCTGGCCCAAAGCAAGCCGATCAAGATCGCCTTCATCCAGGACAAGACCGGGCCGCTCGAGGCCTATGCCGAGCAGGAATCCGTCGGCTTCAAGCTCGGCCTCGAATACGCCACCAAGGGCACGATGACGGTGGCGGGCCGCAAGATCGAGGTGATCGAGAAGGACAGCCAGTTCAAGCCCGATGTCGGCCGCAATCTGCTCGCCGAGGCCTATGGCGACGACGGCGCCGATCTCGCCGTCGGCGGCACCTACTCGGCGGTGGCGCTCGCCATGCTGCCGGTGGCGCAGGACTACAAGAAGATCCTGATCGTCGAGCCGGAGGTGGCGGATTCGATCACCGGCGACAAATGGAACCGCTACATCTTCCGCACCGCGCGCAATTCCTCGCAGGACGCGATCTCCAACGCCATCGCCATCGGCCGGAAGGACACGGTGATCGCCACCCTGGCGCAGGACTACGCCTTCGGCCGCGACGGCGTCGCCGCCTTCAAGGCGGCGCTCGCCGGCACCGGCGCCAAGCTGGTGCACGAGGAATACGCGCCGCCCACCACCACCGACTTCACCGCGCCGCTGCAGCGCATCTTCGACGCGCTCGCCAAGGAGAAGGGCCACAAGGTGCTGTGGGTGATCTGGGCCGGCGGCAATCCCTTCCCGGCGATCAAGGCGGCCGACCCCAAGCGCCTCGGCATCGAGGTCTCGACCGGCGGCAACATCCTGCCGGCGCTCGCCGCCTACAAGGATTTCCCGGGGCTCCAGGGCGCCACCTACTACTATTACGACATTCCCAAGAACCCCGTGAACAAGTGGCTGGTCGAGACGCACGAGACGCGCTTCCACAAGCCGCCGGACTTCTTCACCTGCGGCGGCATGGCGGCGGCGATGGCGGTGGTCGAGGCGCTGACCAAGACCAAGGGCTCGACCGACACCGAGACGCTCATCGCCGCGATGGAAGGCATGTCCTTCGAGACGCCGAAGGGCAAGATGATCTTCCGCAAGGAGGACCATCAGGCGCTGCAGGAGATGTACGCCTTCAAGATCAAGGTCGATCCCAATGTCGCCTGGGCCGTTCCGGAGCTGACGCGGGTGATCAAGATCGGCGACATGAAGGTGCCGATCGAGAACAAGCGCTGAGCGGGAAGCGGCGGAGCGGAAGATGGCAGAGGCCGCGCCGATCCTGGAGACGCGCGACCTCACCATCCGCTTCGGCGGCCACGCCGCGGTCGACGGCGTCTCCTGCGCCTTCGCGCGCGGCACGCTCACCGCCATCGTCGGCCCCAACGGCGCCGGCAAGACCACCTATTTCAACCTGATCTCGGGCCAGCTGCGCGCCAGCGCCGGCGCGGTGCTGCTCAAAGGCGAGGCGATCACCGGGCTCGGCGCCCCGGCGCGGGCGCGGCGCGGCCTCGGCCGCGCCTTCCAGCTCACCAACCTCTTTCCCAATCTGAGCGTGCTCGAGAATGTCCGCCTCGCGGTGCAGGCGCGCGCCGGCATCGGCCTCGACTTCCTGACCATGGCGGCGCGCCGCGGCGATCTCGCCGAGCGCGCCGTCGCCCACCTCGCCCGCGTCAAGCTCGCCGACCGCGCCGAGGCGCCGGCCGCCGCGCTGCCGCACGGCGACCAGCGCAAGCTCGAGGTGGCGATCCTGCTGGCGCTCGAGCCGGAGATCTTCATGTTCGACGAGCCGACCGCGGGCATGAGCGTCGACGAGGTGCCGGTCATCCTCGACCTCATCGAGGCGATCAAGGCGGAAGGCGACAAGACCATCCTGCTGGTCGAGCACAAGATGGATGTGGTGCGCCGGCTCGCGGACCGGGTTATCGTGCTGCACAATGGCGCGCTGGTGGCCGACGGCGCCCCTGCCGAGGTGGTCGCTTCGCCCATCGTGCAGGAGGCCTATCTCGGCCTGCGCGCCGCGTCCTGACCGGAGGAGAAGAGAATGCCGTTCGTTCTCGAGACCGCCACCCCCGCGAGCCTGGGCTTCCGCGCCGAGATGCTCGACCGAATCGGCCGCCTCATCGAGGCGCACATCAAGGAAGGCCGCTATCCCGGCGCGCAGATCGCGCTGGCGCGCCACGGCAAGCTCGCTCTCGTCCGCAGCTTCGGCGCGGCGCGGCTCGAGCCGTCGCCGGCGCCGGCCCGGGACGAGACGCTGTGGCTGCTCTATTCCAACACCAAGGTGGTGACCGCCGCCGCCGTCTGGGTGCTGGTGGAAGAGGGCGCGCTCACCTTCCACGACCGCATCGCCGACCACGTCGCGGACTTCGCGCGCCACGGCAAGGGCGCGATCACCCTGCTGCAGGTGCTGACGCATCAGGGCGGCTTCCCCGCCGCCGGCCTGGACATCCCGCGCTCGGCCTGGGAGGACCATGCCGAGCTCAAGGACCGCATCTGCGACTTCACGCTCGAATGGACGCCGGGCTCGCGCGTCGAGTACCACCGGCTCGCCGCGCACTGGGTCTCGGCCGTGCTGATCGAGGCGGTGACCGGCATGGATTATCGCGACTTCATCCATCAGCGCGTGATCAAGCCGCTGGGGCTCGAGGGCGAGCTCTATGTGGGATTGCCGGCGAGCGAGGGGACGCGCGCCGCCGACATGCACGGGCCCAGCGAGGACGGCAGCAAGCAGCTCCGCTTCACCCAGGAGAACGACGCGACCTGGCGCCGCGCCGGGGTGCCCGGCGGCGGCGGCTTCGGCACGGCGCGCGCCATGGCGGCGTTCTATCAGGCGCTGGTGCGGGGCGGCGCGCTGGCGGGCGCGCGGCTGGTCTCGCCGCGCATGATGCAGTACGTCACGCGCAACTTCACCGGCGACCGCGTCGACCATTACATGGGCATGCCGATGCATCGCGGCCTCGGCCCGCATTCGCGCGGGCTCACGCCCGCCATCCGCGGCTTGGGCTCGCTCGCCTCGCCGGGCACCTTCGGCCATGGCGGCGTCGGCTCCTCCTATTGCTGGGCCGATCCCGAGACCGGCGTCTCCTTCGCCTATCTCAGCAACAGCCGCGTGCCCGATCCCTGGCATTCGCGCCGGCTCGACATCGTCAGCAGCCTGGTGCATGCCGCGATCGAGGATGCCGGATGAGCGACGGGGCGGCGCTGCTCGAGCTCGCCGGCGTCCACACCCATATCGGCCGCTACCACATCCTGCACGGCGTCGATCTCGCGGTGCGGCGCGGGCGGCTCACCATGCTGCTCGGGCGCAACGGCGCCGGCAAGACCACGACCTTGCGCACCATCATGGGGCTGTGGCGGCCGAGCGCCGGCGAGATCAGCTTCGACGGCGCCGCGATCGGCGCTCTCGCCACCCCCGACATCGCCCGGCTCGGCATCGCCTATGTGCCGGAGAGCATGGGCATCTTCGCCCAGCTCACGGTGCGCGAGAATCTGCTGCTCGCCACCGGGCCGCAGGGGTTCGACGAGGCGCGGCTCGAGGAGGTGCTCGCGCTGTTTCCGGCGCTGCGCCAGAAATGGCACAGCGCCGCCGGCTCGCTGTCCGGCGGCCAGAAGCAGATGCTGGCGATCAGCCGCGCCATCATCGAGCCGCGCCGGCTGCTCATCGTCGACGAGCCGACCAAGGGGCTCGCGCCGGCGGTGATCCAGCAGCTCATCGACGCCTTCCTCCGCCTCAAATCGACCGAGACCACCATCCTGCTGGTGGAGCAGAATTTCCACATGGCGCGCTCGGTGGGCGACGATGTCGCGGTGATGGATGACGGGCGCATCGTCCATGCCGGCGCGATGGCGGATCTTGCCGCCGACGAGGCGCTGCAGCAGCATCTCCTCGGCCTCAGCCTGGCGAGCCACCAATGAGCGCCGAGCTCTTGCGCCGCAATGCCAGCGACTGGGGCGCCTATGCGCTGCTGCCGCTGATCGCGCTCGCGACCTTGCCGGCGATGAGCTTCTCCACCTGGCTCACCCTCACGGTGGCGGGCTTCGCCATGGGCATGATGCTGTTCCTGATGGCGGCCGGCCTCACCCTCATCTTCGGCCTGATGCAGGTCTTCACTTTTGCCCACGGCGCCTTCATCACGCTCGGCGCCTATCTCGCGGTGAGCGTGCTGGGCGCGCTCGCCGGCTGGAGCAACGCCGACAGCTGGGCGCTCAACCTCGCCGCTCTGGCGGCGGCGCTGCTGGCGGCGCTGATGGCGAGCGGCGCCGCCGGCTACGTCTTCGAGCGCGTCATCATCCGCCGCGTCTACGGCGCGCCGCTGCGCCAGATCCTGATCACCGTCGGCGGGCTCATCATCGCCGAGCAGCTGGTCGTCGCGGTGTGGGGCGCGAACCCGCTGCCGCTGCCCAAGCCGGCCGCCTTCCGCGGCAGCTTCATCCTCGCCGGCGCCGCGATCGAGACCTACCGGCTCATCGCCGTGGCGCTCGGGCTCGTGGTCTATGCCGCGCTGCATCTGCTGCTCAACCGCACGCGGGTCGGGCTGCTGGTCCGCGCCGGGGTCGAGAATCTCGAGATGGTGGAGGCGCTGGGCTACCGCATCCGGCGGCTGTTCATCGGCGTCTTCGTCACCGGCACGGCGCTCGCCGGATTGGGCGGCGTCATGTGGGCGCTCTACCAGGAGCTGGTCACCCGCAGCATCGGCAGCGAGATGACCATCCTCATCTTCATCATCCTGATCATCGGCGGGCTCGGCTCGATCGGCGGCTGCTTCACCGCCGCCATCCTGGTCGGGCTGGTGACCAACTATGTGGGATTCCTCGCGCCCAAGCTGGCGCTGGGCTCGACCATCGTGCTGATGATGGCGGTGCTGCTGTGGCGGCCGCGCGGGCTCTTCCCGGTGGGGGCGGAATGAGCGGCGCCGCGCCGGGACCGCTCGACCGCCTGCTCTCGGGCGACCGGCCGGGAACGAGGCTGCTGAACCTGCTGCTGCTGCTGCTGCTCGCTTCGCTATTGCTGGCGCCGTTCCTGTTCCCGGGCACGCGCTCGCTGGCGGTGGCGGCGCGCATCTGCATCTTCATCGTGCTGGCGGCGAGCTACGACGTGATGCTGGGCTATACCGGCATCGCCTCCTTCGCCCACACCATGTTCTTCGGCATGGGCGCCTACGGCGTCGCCATCGCGCTCGCCAAGCTTTCCGCCGGCTGGGGCGCGGTGCTGCTCGGCGCCGCGGCGGGGGTGGCGCTCGCCGTCGCCGTCGCGGTGCTGATCGGGCTGTTGAGCCTGCGCGTCCGCGCCGTCTTCTTCTCGATGATCACGCTCGCCGTGGCGAGCTTCGCGCTCATCCTGGCGACGCAGCTGCGCGACCTCACCGGCGGCGAGGACGGGCTCACCTTCTCGGTGCCGGACGTGCTGCAGCCGAGCTTCCGGCTGCTTGCCGAGCCGGTGCTGGGGGTGCGCCTCGACGGCCGCATCGTCACCTACTACCTGATCTTCGCCGCCGCGCTCGCGCTCTTCCTGCTGATGCTGCGCATCGTCAACTCGCCGTTCGGCCGCGTGCTGCAGGCGATCCGCGAGAACGAGTTCCGCGCCGAGGCGCTGGGCTACCGCACCGTCGTCTACCGCACGCTCGCCGGCGCGCTCGCGGCGGCGATGGCGGCGCTCGCCGGGGCGCTGATGGCGCTGCTGCTGCGCTACAACGGCCCCGACGTGACGCTGTCCTTCTCGGTCATGGTCGACATTCTCCTGATGGTGGTGATCGGCGGCATGGGCACGCTCTATGGCCCGGCGCTCGGCGCCGTCGTGCTGGTGATGGCCGAATATTATCTGCAGCCGGCCATGGCGGCGCTCTCCGGCAGCCTCGCCGGCTGGCCGCTGCTGCCGGCCCTCTTCGATCCCGACCGCTGGCTGCTCTGGCTCGGGCTGCTGTTCGTGCTCGTGGTCTATTTCTTCCCGGCGGGGATCGTCGGCAAGCTGCGCGAGCGGGCGGGCTAGGCGCGGCCGCGCCGCGGCATCAGCCGGCGGCGGACGGGGAGGGGTCGGGCTTCGCCGGCGCCGTCGCCTCGAGCGGGGCGAGCAGCGCCTTGCGCCAGAGCTCGATGAGCTTCGCCGAGTAGAGCGCGGCGTCGTCGAGCGCCTCGAGGGAGACGCTGAAGAGCGTCGGCGCCGGCGCCTCCAGCGCCGCCTCCGCCGCCAGCCGGTCGACATGGCCGCCATGGTCGAGGACGATGCGCGGGATGCGGGTGTTGTCCGGGAGATAGCCGAAGACCAGCGCCAGGCCGCGGTTGGCGGCATAGTCGAGGGCGTGGGCGACCAGCGCGTGGCCGATGCCGCGGTCGCGCCGGTCGGCGGCGACGCTCATGCCGACCTCGCCGTGGCGGCGCCCATTTTCCTCGCTGAGCGCGATCTCGATCAGCCCGACCAGCCGCTCGCCCTCGAGACAGCCGACGAGATGCGCCTCGCGCCCGGCCATCCCGGCGCAGTATTGCGCGATGCGCTCGTCGGAGGTCGCGCCGTGGAAGCGGCAGCGGCGGTCTTCCGGCGTCAGCGCCAGGAAATGCTCGAGGATTTTCGGATCGTCGGCGGCAAGCGAGCGATAGGCGACCATGCACAACCCCTTATCAGCCCGAAGCGCTCCCTCCGCTGTCATGGAACCACGAAACGATTGAAGTCCGGTTACCGGCCGCCGGGCGGGTCGTGCGCCGCCCCGCCGGTCAGGCGCGGGTCTCGACGCCCTTGCCCTTCAGCACCTCGCCGAGCTCGCCCGATTCGAACATCTCGCGGACGATGTCGCAGCCGCCGATGAACTCGCCCTTGACGTAGAGCTGCGGGATGGTCGGCCAGCTCGAGAATTCCTTGATGCCCTGGCGGATCTCGGGATCGGCGAGCACGTCGATGCCTTTGAACTTGACGCCGAGATGGGTGAGGATCTGCACCACCGCGGCGGAGAAGCCGCATTGCGGGAAGACCGGCGTGCCCTTCATGAACAGCACCACCGGATTGTCGGCGATGTCCTGCTTGATGCGGTCGAAGACGGTGATGCTGGTGGCCATGGTCCCAATCCCTTCGCGAAATCGGCTCAGTTCTCCGGCGCGCTGGTCTGCAATGCCAGCGCGTGCAGCTCGCTTCCCATGCGGCCGCGCAGCGTCTGGTAGACCAGCTGGTGCTGCTGCACGCGGCTCTTGCCTCTAAAGGCGGCGGAGACGACATGCGCGGCATAGTGGTCGCCGTCGCCGCGGAGATCCTCGATGGTGACCTGCGCGTCGGGCAGGCCCTCCTTGATCAGCCGCTCGATCGTCGCCGCATCCATCGCCATGATGTGCCTCCGGTCGAGAGCCTCAAGGGCCTGCCATATAGGCCGGCAGCCACCCTTCGTTGATCCGCCGCAACTCGGCGCTGGATATGGCATTGCCGCCGGCCAGTGTCAACGCGTCGCCCCCGGTGGTGCCGAGGCGGAGGACCGGCACGCCCGCCGCCCGCAGCCGCGCCACGACCCCCTCGGGATCGGCCGTTGCCAGCACGTAACGAGCCTGGTCCTCGCCGAACCAGAAGGCATGGGACGGGACCCCGGCCGGGGCTTCGAGCGAGGCGCCGATGCCGCCCGCCATCGCCATCTCCGCCAGCGCCACCAGCAGCCCGCCATCGGAGAGGTCGTGGCAGGCGCTGACCGCGCCGGCCAGGATCTCGCGCCGCACCGCATCGCCGTTGCGCCGCTCGGCGGCAAGGTCGACCGGCGGCGGCGCGCCCGCCTCGCGCCCGCCGATCTCGCGCAGATAGAGCGAGCTGCCGAGATGGCCCTTGGTCTCGCCGACCAGCAGGATCGCCTCGCCGCCGCGCTTGAAGGCGAGGCTCACCGTCCTCGCCGCGTCGTCGACGAGCCCGACGCCGCCGATCACCGGCGTCGGCAGGATGCCGCTGCCGTTGGTCTCGTTGTAGAGCGAGACGTTGCCGGAGACGACGGGATAGTCGAGGGCGAGGCAGGCCTCGCGCATGCCCTCGATGCAGCCGGCGAACTGGCCCATGATCTCCGGCCGCTCGGGATTGCCGAAATTCATGTTGTCGGTGATGGCGATGGGGGTGGCGCCCACCGCGGTCAGGTTGCGCCAGCTCTCCGCCACCGCCTGCGCGCCGCCGCGCCGGGGATCGGCGGCGCAGTAGCGCGGCGTGCAGTCGGTCACCAGGGCGAGCGCCTTCTTGCGGCCGGGGATGCGCACCACCGCGGCGTCGCCGCCGGGCCGCTGCACGGTGTGGCCCATGACGAGATGGTCGTACTGCTCCCAGATCCAGCGCTTGGAGGCGAGGTCGGGGCAGCCGATCAGGCGTCGCAGCGCCGCGATCGGGTCCTGCGCCGGCACCTCCCCGGCGCCGAGCTCCGGCCGCTTCGGCGGCGCGGCCCAGGGCCGCTCATAGAGCGGCGCCTCGGTGACCAGCGGCCCGACCGGCATGTCGGCGGCGACATCGCCGCCCATGCGCAGCACCAGCCGGCCGCTCTCCGTCACCCTGCCGATGACGGCGAAGTCGAGCTCCCATTTCTCGAAGATGCGGCGCGCGATCCCTTCGCTGCCCGGCTTCAGGATCATCAGCATGCGCTCCTGGCTTTCGGAGAGCATGATCTCGTAGGGCGTCATGCCGGCCTCGCGCACCGGCACGCGGTCGAGCTCGAGCTCGATGCCGAGCCCGCCTTTCCCCGCCATCTCCACCGAGGAGGAGGTGAGGCCGGCGGCGCCCATGTCCTGGATGGCGACGATGGCGTCCTCGCCCATCAGCTCGAGGCAGGCCTCGATCAGCAGCTTCTCGGTGAAGGGGTCGCCGACCTGCACGGTCGGCCGCTTCGCCTCGCTGTCCTCGGAGAACTCGGCCGAGGCCATGGTCGCGCCGTGGATGCCGTCGCGCCCGGTCTTGGCGCCGACATAGATCACCGGGTTGCCCGGGCCGGCGGCGGCCGAATAGAAGATGCGCCGCGCGTCGGCGAGCCCCACCGTCATGGCGTTGACCAGGATGTTGCCGTTGTAGGAGGGGTGGAAGTTGCACTCGCCCCCCACCGTCGGCACGCCGACGCAATTGCCGTAGCCGCCGATGCCCGCCACCACGCCGGCCACCAGGTGGCGCGTCTTCGGGTGGTCGGGGCTGCCGAAGCGCAGCGCGTTGAGGTTGGCGATCGGGCGCGCGCCCATGGTGAAGACGTCGCGCAGGATGCCGCCGACGCCGGTCGCCGCCCCCTGGTAGGGCTCGATGAAGGAGGGGTGGTTGTGGCTCTCGATCTTGAAGATCGCGGCCTCGCCGTCGCCGATGTCGACGACGCCGGCATTCTCGCCCGGCCCGCAGATGACGCGCGGGCCCGTCGTCGGCAGGCGCCTCAGCCACACTTTCGAGGATTTGTAGGAGCAGTGCTCGCTCCACATCACCGAGAAGATGCCGAGCTCGGTGAGGTTGGGGGCGCGGCCGAGGATGCGGCAGGCGCGCTCGAACTCGTCGGGCGTGAGCCCGTGCTGCGCGACGATCTCGGGGGCGATGGACGGCGCCGACGCGGCTGCGCTCAAGCCAGCGCCTCCACCAGGCCGGCGAAGAGCGCCTGCCCGTCGGTGCCGCCGAGCAGCGGATCGGTGACGTCCTCGGGATGCGGCATCAGCCCCAGCACCGTCTTCGCCTCGTTGAAGATGCCGGCGATGTGGCGCGCGGAGCCGTTATGGTTGCTCTCCTCGGTGAGCTCGCCTTGCGGCGTGCAGTAGCGGAAGGCGACCAGGCCCTTCTCCTCGATGCGGTCGAGCGTCGCCGCGTCGGCGAAATAGTTGCCGTCGTGATGCGCCACCGGCACGCGGATGACCTGACCCGCCGCGTAGCGGCAGGTGAAGAGGCTCTGGCTGGTCTCGACGCGCAGATGCACGTCCTTGCAATGGAAGCGCAGCGTCTTGTTGGTCAGCAGCACGCCCGGCAGCAGCCCGGCCTCGGTGAGGATCTGGAAGCCGTTGCAGATGCCGAGCACCGGCGTGCCGCGCTGGGCGCGCGCCTTCACCTCGCGCATGATCGGCGAATGCGCCACCATGGCGCCGCAGCGCAGATAGTCGCCGTAGGAGAAGCCGCCGGGAATGACCAGCAGATCGGCCTCGGGCAGCTCGCTGTCGCGATGCCACACCCTGAGCGGCTTCCTCCCCGAGGCGCGCTCGAGCGCGTCATGCACGTCCTGCTCGCGGTTGGAGCCGGGAAAGACGATGATGGCGGCTTGCATCGGCGCGGGGCCTCGCGGGGGGCGGCGACGGGATGAGGTGATCTACCGCGCCCCCTGCCGCCTTTCAAGCGCCGCGGGCGACTCGGGGAGCGCGCGAAGGCGAGGGCGGAGGATGGCTGCGGACGACAAGTATCTGGCGCTGCTGCGCCGCGAGCTGGTGCGCGCCCAGGCGCGGCTGAAACGCGCCGAACGCGAGCGCGACGCGGCGCTCGAAGAGAATCGGACGCTGCGCCAACGGCTGGATCGGCGCCGGAAGAAGCCGGAGCCTAAGGCCTGAGCTCGATCTGGTAGCTCTCGATCACCGTGTTGGCGAGGAGCTGGCGGCACATCTGCTCGACCTCGTCGCGGGCGCGGGCGGGATCGCTCTCGGCGAGGTCGAGATCGATGACCTTGCCCTGGCGCACCTCGTTGACGCCCTTGAATCCCAGCGAGCCCAGCGCATGGGCGATCGCCTTGCCCTGCGGGTCGAGCACGCCCGCCTTCAGCATGACGTGGATTCGCGCCTTCATCACTGCACCGTCTGCGGCCCCTTGAGGTCGCCGGGGCCGCCTTCGGGCAGGATGCCGAGGCGCCGCGCCACCTCCTGATAGGCCTCCTCGACGCGGCCGAGATCCTGGCGGAAGCGGTCCTTGTCCATCTTCTCGTGCGTCTTGGTGTCCCAGAGGCGGCAATTGTCGGGGCTGATCTCGTCGGCGAGCACCAGGCGCATCTCGTCGTTCTGGTAGAGCCGGCCGAACTCGAGCTTGAAGTCGACCAGCTTGATGCCGATGCCGAGGAACAGGCCGGAGAGGAAATCGTTGATGCGCAGCGACATCTGCATGATGTCGTCGAGATCCTGCGTCGTCGCCCAGCCGAAGGCGGTGATGTGCTCCTCCGACACCATGGGATCGCCGAGCTCGTCCTTCTTGTAATAGTACTCGACGATCGAGCGCGGCAGCGCCGTGCCCTCGGCGATGCCGAAGCGCTTGGCGAGCGAGCCGGCCACGACGTTGCGCACCACCACCTCGATCGGGATGATCTCGACCTGCCGCACCAGCTGCTCGCGCATGTTGAGCCGGCGCACGAAATGCGTCGGGATGCCGATCTCGGCGATCTTCATCATCAGGAATTCGCTGATGCGGTTGTTGAGCACGCCCTTGCCGGTGATCGTGCCCTTCTTCTGGTTGTTGAAGGCGGTGGCGTCGTCCTTGAAGTACTGCACCAGGGTGCCGGGCTCGGGGCCTTCGAACAGCACCTTGGCCTTGCCTTCGTAAACCTGCTTGCGTCGGGACATGGCCGGGACCTGCACTGGCAAGGGGCGGCGGGAGAGCAGGGCTGGTATAGCAAGCGCGCCCCGCCGAGACAACGGAGCGGCCTTTCTCAGTCGCCGGGAACCTCGCGCCAGGGCGTGGGCTGGGGCTGCCAGGCGCGGAAGCGGAAGACCGGCCGGGCCCCGCTGCCAACGGCGGGGAGCGCCAGCAGCGCGCTCGACACCGTGGCGAAGCCGCGCTCGGCGACGATGAAGCGCATGCCGCCGGCCGGGCCGTCATGGGGACTCGACTCGGCGTCGGCGAGCAGCGCCTCCCAGGCGCGCCAGTCGCCGCGGCCGGGATCGGGCGGCGCGGCGGCGGCGAAGCGCGGGCGGTAGCGCTTGAGCCGCGGCGTCTCGCTGTCGTCGAGATCGCCGGCGGCGATCATGGCGAGGCCGGAGCCGAGCACCGTCGCCCGCGGCGCGCGGGCGCCGGCATCGGCATGGCGCAGCCAGAACGCGTCGCGATTGTCGGCGACGATCATGTTGAAGGGGCGGTAGGCGCGCGGGTCGATCTGGACCAGCGCCGCCGCCGCGTCG